>CAIRXZ010000040.1 GCA_903882645.1 uncultured Acidobacteriia bacterium
CAAGGTCGATCCGGTTGCCTTTGTAGTTGTGAGTCCTGGCGATCCCTCCCATGTAAGTGGACCGCTCCAGCACTAACGGAACCACGCCGGTCCTTTTAAGAAGTTCGTAAGCGGCGGTCAGCCCCGCGGGCCCGGCGCCGACGATGATTGCGCGTTTACGGTCCAGGGTCCGCGTCCTCCTCAGCGTCCGGCAGTTACCTCGACTGCGCCAGCGATCGATTGGCCGGCATGTCTCCAAAGGGCCGCCAGTGGCGCCGGAGTGAAGACCAATGGCCTGCCATACGGCGCGAGGTCCAGGTGGTTGCGGCGGCGTAATTCAGTGAGCAAAACTTCCTCATATACGACCGACATGCGCCGGCCGAGTTCGCCCGCACGGTTCCGATCGAGCAAGTCTCGCAGCTTCGGCTCCTGATAGTGGACCGCGACTCTGTCGGAGCCCAGGCCCGCGAACGCGATGGCCTCCAGGCCCGCTATCCCTTGATAGTCGGAGATGGTCACGATGTCCGATTTCCGTTCCTGCTCCTCCGCCCATAAACACCGCGTCACCAGGATAGTCTCGGGAGGTGAGTTTGCGAGGGCGGTCCGGACTGCGTTGATCTGGAGCCGGTACTCCCTCGCCTCCGTGAGGGTTGTCGCGTACCATCCCGTACTGAACCGCCAACCGTAAAGATCGCGTTGGCTGTCGTACGGCGAAAGGACAGCAACGCCCGCGGCCAGCGAACTGAGCAACAGAGCATAGGTCCACCCTTTGGTGGCGTGCGTCTGCAGGAGCAGAATGGCCGCGGCCAAGAGGGGCAACGCATACTCGGGCTTGCCCGGCACCCGGAACACTGTGACCAAGTCGCCTAGAATAATCATGACCGCCGCCGCCGTAACGCCATTGTGCGCTTTCAGCGGGATTGTGAAGTCGCGGCGCCTGATGCGCCAGAGAAGGGCCGCGGCTGCTATCGCCCAAAAGGCGACGCCATACCCAATCAGCAGGCGGTACGCGAGCGCCGTAACATGGTACCGCAGGCTTTGCATCTGGTAGTTCTTCATCAGGGACCAGCCGTAGAAAGCGAACAGAGGCGCGTACATCAGGAGGGATACAGCGCCTCCAAGCAAACCGGCAAATGCCCCGTTCGCGATGGCCTCTCCTGAAGTAGCCCCTTTGTTGCGCCACGATACGCCAACCAGGAAAGCAACCGGAACCACGTAGATACAGAAGGGCATCCGGCAGCCCACCGCCATCCCCAGCGCCAGTCCTGCCGCGACCGCCATTCCCCGCGCGCCCGCCCAGAGCGCTCCCAACAGGAACGAAAGGCTGACCGCAAAATCGCCGACGCCCCCCACATGCCTTAGGAACAGCGGGTGCAGCGCCAGAGCGCATGCCCCGGCCAGCGGGCTGCTGCCCCGCATCTCCCGAAGAAAACGGTAGAGAATCGACACTCCCAGCGCGGAGACCAGCACATACCACGCCTGCACGGCCCGGTCCCCGCCCACGCTCCGGAGAATGAAGTTGCAGTAATCCAGGAACGGTTGGCCCGGAGTCCGGGAGATTCCATAGGTGAAGCTATGCGCAAGCCTCGTGATCACGTCATAGGCGCTGACGGCATTGAAGTCGGGGCCTGGCAGCCCCAAAAGCGTGGCCACCATGGCGAAAAGCAGAGTCGCGCCCGCAAATATCACGATCCCGCCGTGTCTTGCCATGCGATCCTTCGAGGCCCTTGCGGCGCCCTCGGGACTGACGGGATCAAAGAGACGCTTCACAAATCGCCCGTCTCCTGCCGGTGCGAGCCGGAGCTGGCAGCCGCCCGCCAGCCAGCTCCCGCGCCGGATCCGGGCCGTCCTGGGCCCCCCGCAGAAAGCGGCTGGACCCATGGTAGCCGAGCTTGTGAGCGGCCTCGCCCGTGCGCTCGACCGGAAGGCGGCCGAGCCACCATTCCATCACGCGGTCCGACTTCGAG
>CAIRXZ010000041.1 GCA_903882645.1 uncultured Acidobacteriia bacterium
ATGTGCGCCTTGAAGTTCTCTATTGCGCGCGTACGGCGCACTTTCATGGTGGTGGTCAACTCGCCTGCCTGAATCGAGAATTCGCGCGCCAGCACGCGGTACTTGCGCACTTGCTCGAAGGGGGCCAGCAACTTGTTCACGCGCGAGACGGCCTTGTGAATCTCCGCCAGGACCGGGGGCGATTGCGCCAGCTCGGCCGGACGGCTTTTCCATTCGTCGATTCGCTTCAGCGCCTCGGTGACGGCGGGAGCGCGCCTCGCTCGTATCGAGGTTCATCGGCTCGTAAATAGCCCTAAAGAGCTATTGATTACTCTGACTGGGGGGGGGGGCACTATATCTCTCGGTACATACAGTACCTAGAGGAGGCACAAGCGGCGATTCTCCTCCGGATGAGGTGTCGGACCAGAGCGAGGAATCGAACCGCTGTGAGTTACCGCCACGATGCTCTCACGAATCCTCGTACTCGCCGCGCTGCTTGGCGCCGGGTTGCCGGCGCCCTCCCAAGCACAGGGCCAGTCTACTTATCCGGATTCCCGGCTCCTCGTCTATGACTCGCTGTTTTTCCGGGTCATGTGGCTGGAGGGCCAGGCGAACAAGCTGGTCTCCCAAGGCAAGAACGACGCCTTCATGCGCTCCGCGATCCGCCAGCAAGCCGGGCTGACCAGTCAGGAGGAGGCGTCCCTGAAGGCCATCGCGGCGGATTGGCGGGCCAATGAGTCCGCCATCGAAACCGCGTCGAAGGCGCTGATTGCGGCTGGCGCGCGGGGCCCCACGTCCGCGTCGCTCCAGAGTCTGGCCCAGCAGCGCAAGCAAATGATCGCCGATCACATCAACCAGCTCCAGACGGCTTTCGGGCCGGCCCGGTTCGCGGTCCTGGACGGCTACGCTACCAGCACGGCTAACGTGCAAGCTCGCAGGCCCCCGGCCAAATGATTCATGCATAAGGAAATAGGGGACTGATATGAAACCTAAACACCCGGCCGCCCTCCTGGTGCTTCTGGGCGCGCTCGTGTGGGCCGGCGCCGCCCGTGCCCAGTCAGAGTGGTCGTCGAACTACTTTTGGTATGCCCCCTTCTACTGCGAGTCGTACCTAGTGTACGACCCCACTTATTCGATGATCAGCGGATACTCTCGCACCTTCGACTACGAGAACGAAGGCTACCAGGTTGGCGTGCAGGCATATTTCTACGACCCCAACAACATCGAGTACTATAGTGAGGACATGGGGGAGTACGAGGAGGCGGAAGCCGACGTGTACAGCGGGGGGCCTCCGGGGAATTACTGGATTTACGGCGAACACTGGGGCGTAGGCGCGGATTGGGGATGCTGCGAATACTATCTTGGGGAGACCGTGACCAACCTCTACAAGGATCCGCCGACCGTGACGGCCTGCAACATTGCCGCCGGACCCTGGTACGCCGGCAGCGCCAACCTCATCAGCGTCTCGGGCACGTACCTAGGGGGATGGGATGCAACATTTTCGAACTGCCCGGGCGATGTTTCCGTTGCCAACTGGTCGTCAGGCTACTCGTATATCACCGAATACGTTGACGTCTTGCCAAACCTCTCGCAGTCGTGTACCCTCGGGATATCGCTGCTGACGTGTTCCGCCGGTATCCTCCTGATGCCCGCGCCGCCGCCGCCGCCGCCGACCCTGACCTGTACTCCGCCATCAGTGACCAGGGGCGACTCCGTGACCTGCACGGTTTCCAACGCCTCCGCCGGGAGCGTTTCCGGCTGGAGTTTTACAGGTGGTGGGGCGACGATCCAGGGGGGTGGCGGGACGCTGTCGTCGTCGGGGACGATGGTGGTATCTGGAACGGTCAGCGTAACGATTACAGGCCTTTCGACGCCACTTAGTGCAGAGATTTCCGTGACCCCCCGCTCCTGGCATACGGCCACTCCAAACCCGGTACTGAACACAACGATTGTCTTGGCAACTCCCCCACAGACGTTCGGGGACCTGGGCAGTTCCGTGCCGGCATTCGGCAACTTCTCATACAGCGCCCCAACGACAATCACTGCAGGTCCAAACACGGGGTTTACGTACTACACCACGCCCCTTACCTTCAGAAACCTGTCGTTCACGTACAACATCAACTCCGATTTGCAGAATCAGTCCTCGACTTTCTCGCAACATCAATGCGGAAACTACAATCTCACCTCAAGCCCTTACGGGTATATCTCGTGGAGCGACCTGGACACGCAGACCATCCGCCATGAATACAATAGCAACACGCAAAGCCACTGGGCATTCTTCAACAATTCGATGAACGCCAATAACCCTGGCGACTTCTTCGAGACTCAGGTCGCCGTGCCCAACGTGAGCGCCAGCGACTTTAACAGCGCGACAAATGCTGGCGTCAGCGCGCTCGGGGCGCAAATCCTCAGCGACGCCGAGGTCCAGCCCTACGGCTGTAACTATAGCGAAACGGGCGTGTTTCTTGGGAACGTAAACTGGATACCATATGTCACCTACCCTCAATGAGCTTCAACGCCGCTTCGGAAAGCGATTCCGATGGACGGCCACCGCACTCGCGGTGATTCAACTCCTGTGTACGGCGGCTTGGGCCGCGGACCTGGACTTTACCAAGATGGTAGATTTTCGCGGACCTCTCGCCAACCAAGGTATCGAAGGGGAGATCCCGGATGGAGACAGGCGTTCGACCAAGCTGCCGCGAGTACCGTCGCCGTTGCCGCTGGACGTCACGCTGATGAGCATCTCGCCTTCTGTGGTGTCGCGCTACACCCGGCCGACGGTTGACATACTGCTTCGCAACACCAGTAAGGAGCTGTTGCTCATCCCGGCCTCCTGGGACGATCTGGAAGTGCTCCGGAGCGGCAACCAGGATCAGCGTGTCCTGAGCGTGTATCTGAGGTACGCGCACCAGGGCGCGAAAAAGACCCTGGACCTTTGCGTGGGCGTCACGGTTGGCTCCGCAAGCGTGCCGGGGTCCATGATCACCCTGTACCCGGAGGAGACCCTCTCGATTCACGGCGTGGGCCTGTCGACCAACCTCTGGCTGCCACACGAGTCGGGTTTCGAGCAGCCCGAAGGAGGCATGGTAAACGTCTCAGTGGTCGTCAGAGAGGAGTTCCTAGAGGACACCCGTGTCTACATGAAAAGCCGGTCGGAGGCCAAGAGCTCGGGCGACACACAGATCATCTGGACGCGATAGGGGGCCTGCGCGCGGAATCCGCCCAGCAAGACCGCCGCCCCTACTCTCTCCCCCCGTACAACTCATCGATATGGGTCTTGAAGTTCTCGATCGCGCGCGTCCGCCTTACTTTCATGGTGGCGGTCAACTCGCCCGCCTGAATCGAGAATTCGCGCGCCAGCACGCGGTACTTGCGCACTTGCTCGAAGGGGGCCAGCAACTTGTTCACGCGCGAGACGGCCTTGTGAATCTCCGCCATGACCGGGGGCGATTGCGCCAGCTCGGTTGGGCGGCTTTTCCATTCCTCGATCCCCTTCAGCGCCTCGGTGGCGGCGGGGTTGATGGTGAATAGGGCGGTGAGATAGGGCAGCCGGTCGCCGATGAGAAGCACCTGGCTGATCAGCGGCTCCATCTTGAAGAGGTTCTCGACGCGCGAAGGGTGGATTTTCTTGCCCGTGGACGAAACGATCAGCTCCTTCTTACGCCCGGTGATGAAGACGAAGCCGTCGCTATCGATGTGCGCCAGGTCGCCGGTGTGCAGCCAGCCGTCGCGCAGGACTTCGGCCGTGGCGGCCGGGTCGTGCGGGTAGCGCGAGAACAGACACGGGCTCTTGATGAGCAGCTCGCCTTCCGGGGAGAGCCGCAGCTCGGTGCCCGGCAGAGGCTTGCCGATGCTGCCCGGCCGGGGCGAATCCAGGGGATTGAGCGTGGCGACGCCGCCCTCGGTCAGGCCGTAGCCTTCGATCAGCGGCATGCCGATGGCTTCATAGAACTCGGCCAGATCCTTGCCGAGCGGCGCCGCGCCGGAGGCCGCCACGCGGATGCGTCCGCCGAAGCGCGAGCGCACGCGCCGGAAGAAGAGCAGGTCCGCGGCTTTCAGGGGCGCGCGGATGCGCAGTGGAACCGGTTTGCCCTCCCGGCGGTAGCGCGCGGCCGCCAGGGCCAGCGCCAGCCCGCCGTAGAACGCTTTGCGCGCCGCCGCGGGGCGCTTTCGCAGCTCCGTGCAGACGGTGGAGTAGATGCGCTCCCACATGCGCGGCGGCGCCAGCAAAATGGTGGGCCGCACCTTGCGAATCTCCCCGGGCAGCTTGAGCAGGCTTTCGGAGAACGTGACCGCCATGCCGCAGCGCATGGGAAGAAACTCCATCACGACGCGTTGCGCGATGTGGGCCGACGGCAGGAACACCACCGTTGCGTCCTCCGGCCCCATGGGGAGCACGGCGGGTCCCATATCGATGTTGGACACGATGGCATGGTGCGTGACCAGGGCCATTTTCGGCTCGCCGGTGGCGCCCGAGGTCAGGTACAGCACGGCGGGGTCGGAAGGCAGGGTTTCGGCGCGCAGCCTCGGCAACAACTCGGGATCGCGCGCGATCGCCTCGCGGCCCATCCAGCGCAGACCCTCCAGGGTGAGCGCGCCTTCGGCCGCGCCGGTAAGCAGGATCCAATGGCGCACCGGAGCGTCGCGCAACATCTCAAGTTCGGCGGGGCCTTCGACGAACGCCGCCGCCGCGCCGGCCGATTCCAGCGTGCACACGAGGTCCTGGGGAGGATAGCTGGGATACATGGCCGCCGCAATGCACCCGCACGCCAGGATGCCCATATCGGCCAGGTAGAATTCCATACGCGTCTCGGAATCGAGCGCGACGACATCGCCTTTGGCCAGCCCGAGAAGCCGCAGTCCGGCGGCGATTTCCTCCGCCGCGCGCTGGTACTCCTTCCACGAACAGGTCGTGTAGGCGTCCTGTCCGGGCAGGGGCTGGCGCAAAGCGGGCGCGTCGCCGTAGCGCGCGGCGGTTTCCTGGAGAACCCGGTAGAGAGTCCGGCTCACTTCAAGCACTGTATCACGGTATCAGACGCTCACCACCGGGCAGGGTGACTGGCGAATGATGGCATAAGCGTTAGCGCGGAGCCTTCCAAACATGCCGGCGGCCGATCCGCGCCCGATCACGAGCGCGTCCGCCTCGACCCGTAGGGCGGCGGCGCAGACGACCTTGGCGGGATCGCCGGCTTCGATCATGTCTTCCGCTTCGACGTTCACGGCGCTCTTGAGCCGCTGCAGTTCGCGCCCGGCGGCTTCCCGGACATCGGCGCCCCAGCTTGCTTCCGCGCCGCCGCCAAGGTCCGGCGCCGAGGCGGTGACGTGAATGACGGTCAGGCGGGCGCCGAATTCCCGCGCCAGCATCGCGGCCCAGCACAGGGTCTTGGGACTTTGGGCGCCCAGGTCCACGCCGCACAAGACGCTGCGCAAGGCGTCCGAGGCCGCCGGGGGGGTCTGCTCGAGGTGCACGCCGGTCCAGACCGGGCAGTCGGCGTCGTGCAGCACCTTGGCCGTGTTCGAGCCGAGAATGAACCGGCGGAACCGGCCATACCCATGAGTCGGCATGATAATGAGGCCGGCGCCCTCCTCGCGGGCAAATTCCACGATCTGGCCGGCGGGCTCTCCCTCGAGTACGACGCGCCGTACGTTCATGCCCGCCAGCTCGGCCGCCAGAAACCCGTCCAGGTCCGCGGAAGCCTGCTCGGCGCGCCCGCGATACAATTCCGGGATCATCGAGCCGCCGATCTCCTGCGCTCCGAATTCGTACTGCGGCGGCGTCAGAACATGCAGGAGGAGAAGTTCCGAGCCAAAGCGGCCAGCCAGCGCCTTGGCGTGCCGAGCCGCCGCCATCGAGCGTTCGGAAAAGTCCACGGGGAGCAGAATCTTGGAGAGGGACTGCATGGGACCTCCTTCGGCGTGGGGTCAAGCTTTCAAGCCTAATTCCACATACCTTTTCCGTAACCGAACACCCGCATCAATGGGTGGGGCGGACCCCCTGGTCCGCGGCCGACGCCCTCGTCGGCCTGTTGCGGTTGTCTAAGCACTTCATTCTTCGAGCGAGGAGCGGGTCCACGGGGACCCGCGCGGACCGGGGGGTCCGCCCCACCCGCCCACTAACGCGCCGGCAACTCTACTTTGATATCGCTACCCGTTCGCTGTCAACTGCTTCAGGAGCCGAACGGCGTTGCGCATGTCGCGCAAGCGCTCCCGCTGGTCCTCCGCTTCGCGCTCGACGTTCAGCGAGCCGCGGAAGCCGATTTCCCGGAGGGTCCCGACAAAGCGCTCGATCCCGACCGAGCCTTCCCCCAACGGGCGCTCCGTTCCAAGCGCGCCGGGCACGTTCTTGGGCGGCCAATCGCCATCCTTGCAATGTACCGAGACGACATGCGGCGCGAGCGCGCGCAGCGCCTCGATGGGGTCGCCCGTACCATACAGGATCATGTTGGCGGGATCGAAATTGACCCGCAGGTTCGTCCGGTCCACGTCGCGGAAGAATTGGAGCAACACCTCCGCGCGTTCCTGGCCAGTTTCGAGCGCGAAGGTCTGGCCGTGCCGCCGGGCGTGGTCGCAGACCCGCCGGACCATCTCGCGCACGGCGGCGTAATCCGGATGCCCGGCGTCTTCCGGCATGCAGCCGATGTGGCACGCGATGCTCCCTACCCCGACGAACGCCGCGAAATCGCTCAATTCCGTGGTGCGCCGCTCCCGTTCCAGGCGCGTCGCCGGCGGGACGAACCCGACGGTCCGCGCGACGGTGGGGATGTCCGCATAGCTCTCGCCATCGTACGCCGCGAACACGGTCGCCAGCGTGAAATCTTCGCGGTCAAGCGCCGCCCGCCAGGACGCCCCGGCGCTTTCGGACAGCTCCATGGTTCCGGGGATGCCCAACTGCCCGCATCGCACGCCCAGGGACTTCACCTCCACCAGGCTGTCACGCTCCGCCCAGAACATCACTCCGGGTTCCAGCGGCTTCAGATCTCGCATTCGATCTTCTCTCCATTCCGGCGGCGGGCCTCCATGATGAGGCGCATCAGCTTGACCGCGGCGGCGGACTCCCCGGCCGGGCACAGCTCGGGCGCGCGCCCGGTGCGGCAACATTCGACAAAGTACTCGATCTCGGCGGCATAACCATCCCCGCCCGAAAGCGGCAGCGCGCGGCTGCTGCCGTCGCGCCCGTAAACCACCGGGGCGGGGGTGGCCGGATTGTGTTCGACAGTGCCGCCGTCGGCTACCACGGTGTACTCCGCCGAAAAGGGATACCCTTTGGGATGATGCCAGCCGCCGGCGATTGCCACCACGCCGTGGGGGTAGAACAACTGCGCCTGGACGCAATCGATTCCCGAGGCGAGATCCTCGAAACCCGTCGCCAGCAGGGCCTCGGGCTTGCCGAAGAGGTGCAGGCAGAAATCGGCGTCGTGGATCAGAAGATCGAAAACCCCGCCGCCGCTCCGGGCCGGGTCCATCAGCCAGCCGCCCCAGGCCGGCGCGGCGCACCGCCTGCGAAACTCCGCGGACCGGACCACGCCCAGTTCGCCCCCCTGCAACGCGGCCCGCAGCGCGGCATACGCCGGGAGGAACCGGACCACGTGGGCTGCCATCAGAATGCGGCCGTGTTTCCCCGCCTCGTCCACCATGCGGCCGGCGGTCGAGCCGTCGAGCGCCATCGGCTTCTCCACCAGTACGTGCTTGCCCGCGCGCAGCGCCTGAATGGCAATGGGGCCGTGGAGATGGGTCGGAAGGCAGATGTCCACGGCATCGATATCCGGATGGTCGAGCGCCCGTTCCGGCTCGCGGTACTTCCCGGCGCGCGAAAAATCAAGGCGCTCGCCCGGACCGCCGATGTTGCCCTGGATCGCCGTAAGGTCCCCGGAGAGCGCTCGTTCGTCGAGGCTGCACACCGCGGCGACTTCGACGCCCGGAATGGCGCGCAAGGCCTTCAGGTGAGTACTGCCCATGAAGCCAAGTCCGAGCACGGCGAATTTCATGTGGTCTCTTGGCGATCATCATAGCATCCGCCAGCCGGAGTCCGGCCCAATGCGGGCTTACTCCCGGGCCGCCCGCCGCAATGCACCGCTGGCAAGTAAGGTGAGCGCCCTAAAGCCGGCCTCCCATTTGGCCGATAGATGTTTCGTAGGCGCCTGTAACACACGGGCCGTCACCGGGATTCGCAGGAGCTGTATAAGGACCATGATTGAGCCGCCGCTCACGCCCGCCGCGCGCCGCTACGTCGAGGGCATGCTGAAAGTCATCGCTCCCTCGGCGAGTTTGCTCGACCGCCGCTTCCGCGCCGCGCTGCGGAAACGCGAGCCGGCGGGAACGAGATTGCCCCGCGGGCAGCGCGAGGCGCGCATCAAGGCCCTTCTGGCGATCACGCCGGCCGCCGCGTCGCGCCTGCCTTCCATCTTCCACTTCCTGGAACAGGCCGGGTACAACGGCCGCCGCCTGGCCAAGCTGAATCTGCCTCCGGACGAAGCGAACGCCGCGCTGGATGAGTTCAACTCCCTCCTCGACCCGGTGCTGGAGGGCAACTTCCAGCCGGCGCGCGAGCAGCTTCGTCTGGCTACGGTCCTGGCGCTGAACCACGCGTACTACGAGGTGCGCGAGGCCGAAACCCAGGCCTTTTTCGGCCTCTACCGGGCCGAGTTGGAGTCCCCCGGGCTGGAGGACACGCTGCGCCGCTTCGTCCGCGCGCTGACCAGGGCCGTGCACGCCCGCGCGGGCCGTTTGGTCATGCTGGAGAAACCCGGCGCGGGAAAGCTAGCCGGCCCGCTCTACGTCGAGCGGGGCAGTGCGGGCGAGAAACTGATGGCTCCCGGCCTGTTCCGGCGCCGCTACGCCTCGTACTGGTCCTACCCCGTCGGCGAGACGGCCGTTCTCCAATTCGGCTTTGCCGCGCGGTATCCCTGGCTGCCGCGGGAACTGACGCTGCTTGGCGCCGCCGCCAAACGTTGCTGGGAGGCCATGGAGCGGGCGCGGCTGGAGGGAGAAGTGCGCCGCTTGCACGCCGAAGCTCTCCGCGCCGAAGAGGACGAGCGCCGCCGCATCGGCCGCGAACTGCACGACGAGGCCGGGCAGAGCCTGTTGTTGCTGCGCCTGGAACTGGAAATGCTGGAGCGCCGGGCGCCCGACGAGTTGGCGGCGCGCCTGCGCGGAGTACGAGAGGTGGCGGAGCGGACCATCGCTGAGCTGCGCCGCATCGTCGCGGCCCTTAGTCCGGCCGCGCTGGAACGTCTCGGCTTGCGCGCGGCCCTTCGCCACCTTGCCGCGAGGTTCGGCAAGATGCACGCCGCCGTGCTGCGGGTACGGATTTCGGGCCCCTGTGAGCGCCTTTCCTCCCAGCAGGAGTCCGTGGTCTACCGCGTCGCCCAGGAGTGCCTGCAGAATATCGCCAAACACTCCCGGGCCACGCATGTAATCTTTTCGCTCCGGGTTGCCGATAAAGCAATCAGGCTGAGCGTCACGGATAACGGCGCCGGCTTTTGTGCGAGTACGGCCAAGCATAAGCCGAGGTCGTTCGGCTTAGCGGGTATGCGCGAGCGAGCCGCGCTCATGGGCGGAACGCTCGCCATCCGTAGCGCCCCCGGCAAAGGCGCCCGGATCGTTCTGAGTTTGCCGTTAACCTCTGCATCGGTGGCAGGTCATGTCAAAGATACGCGTAATGTTAACTGACGATCACGCTCTGTTCCGGCAGGGGATTCGCACCTTGCTTTCTACGGAGTCGGATATGGAAGTCGCGGGCGAAGCCTCCAACGCGTCCGAAGCGGTGGCTCTCGCGCGCCAGGTTCGTCCCGACGTCGTTCTGATGGATATTGGAATGGCCGGGATGAGCAGCTTCGAAGCGACGCGCCTGATTCGCAAGGAGCGCCCGGAAACTCGCGTCGTCTTTCTTTCGATGTACGACGACGAAGACTACCTGGCGGAGTGCGTCGATATCGGGGGGAGCGGTTACATTTTGAAGGACAGTCAGGCCGATCAGCTCGTCACCGCCATCCGCGACGTGCATCTCGGCGGCAGTTATCTCAGCCCGCGCCTGCTCACGCGGCTGGTGGACGGTTTTCGCGCGCTGGGCCGTTCTCCCGTGCGCCAGCCCCGTTTCGGCGCGCTCACCAAGCGCGAGCGCGAGGTCCTCAAGATGCTGGCGGAAGGCAAGTCGGTGAAAGAGGTCGCCGCCAGTTTCGATCTGAGCGTGAAGACGATCGAAGCTCACAAGTTCAATCTCATGCGCAAGCTCGGCATTCACAACAAAGCCCAGCTCGTTCAGTACGCCATCCAGAAGAAGGTCATCCGATTGCCGGACCTCATGGTCAACTGACCGGCCCGGTGAGTGGGCGCAACCGGCGGCCCCACGGCGTAAGCCCCGCGGAACCGGTCCGAACGCACGCCAGCCAAGTGGGGGCGTAAGAAAGCGCCGATAACCATATTGAGCCGCCGATCAACGCCGATAAATCAGTTCGTTGTCAATCCGTGTCCATCGGCCGCCAGTCATGTTTTGACCTTTTCAGCCAGTTCTTAGGCTGTCAACCCGGCGCCGGCAAGAGTTTTTCAATGTCGCGGCTAAGGGAATTTGCGCCGGGTCTAAAGTACCGGCCGCTTCGAGCCGATTTATGCAGTATGCGGTCCGATCTGGCGATGGCGCCGTGAACGCATTGCGTTTGATTCACCTATACAGGTGCAAGTTAGATGCCAACCGAAACGACAAGACAACTGCCACGGGTTCCCGTCGCGGGACGCTGGGCGCCTGGCCTCCCGCCAAACGCGGTTCCCAGCGAGGAAGAGGCTGTGCGGGTCCTGCGCGCTCTTCCGCCGTTCTCCGCCGTGGCGGCGCACCTGCTCAAAGCGGTCGCGCAAGAGGATGTCGCCTTTCGCAAGGTGGCTGACTTCATCAAAACGGACGCGGCGCTCAGCGCGGACATGCTGCGAATCGCCAATTCCGCCCTCTTCGGGCCCCGGTATCCCGTGACTGGCGTGCTGCACGCCGCCGCCATGCTTGGAGTCGATCGCGTCAGATCGCTGGTGACCACCGTGGCGCTGAAGGATTTCGTGGGTAAGGCCCGCGGCGCGCCGGCGGTGTCCCGCTGTTGGAGGCACAACCTGGCCTGCGCCATCTTGTGCGAGGAGATCGCCCGCAAAGGCCGCATGGACCGCGATTTCGCGTACACTGCCGGTCTTCTGCACGACATCGGCCGGGTCGCCATGATGAGGGCCTGGATGCAGCGCTATGCCGCCATGTTGGACGCCGCCGCGCCCGATTCCGCGGCCATCCTGCAAATGGAATTTGAGGGATTTGGAATCCGTCACACCCGAGCCGGGTACCTTCTGGTCAAAGGCTGGAGGCTGCCAAGCGCATTCGCGGAGATTGCGGACCGCCATCATTCCACCGAGCCGGAGATCCCGAACGATGTGGCGGCGCTGGTGCATTTTGGTTGCTCGCTCGCGGACAGGTTGGGCTTCGGCGTGGCGGGCCAGCCCGCCTCGGAAGACGCGGAGCCGCGGGCCGGCCCGCCCGCGGCCTTCGAGGAGTTCGTACCCGGAAACCTGGAGGATTTCGGTTCGCGCTTGGCCGAGCACGTCAATGAACTGGAATGCTGCCTGGCGGGATAGGTGGAAGCGAAACGCCCGCTGAGCGTGTCTGGCCGCAACGGCCGGCGAACCCGAATCGGCAAAGGGTGGCCGCGCTTTTCGCTACACTTAGACATGGACGCACGGCGTCCGCTTCGCCAATTGTTCGATTGCCGCGTGCCCGGGTGGCGAAACTGGCAGACGCAAAGGACTTAAAATCCTTTTTCCGGCGACGGGAGTGCGGGTTCGATTCCCGCCCCGGGCACCATGATCGCCGACGTACGCGCTGATTCGCGGCTTGCTCGTCCTTCTCTTCGTACTCCGCATTTCCGGGGGGCCCCATCCGAACCGGCAGGCGCCTCGGCTAAAGAAGCGGCTGGGGGGCGCCGATATGAAGAACTGAGATGAGCGCCGATGAACGCCGGAAGGAGCCGCGCACGCGATCGCGTGGGCCGATGCGGTTGGCCGTCCCTGGCGGCGACCACATTGCGGGAACAGTCTACGACGTGTCCCAATCCGGTCTCTCCGCGGAGGTCTGCTCCGAGATTCAACCGGGGATGGTCGTGCGGATTGAGGGGCACGGGTGGGAAGGAGCCGGGGTGGTCAAGCATTGCTCGCGCCGTGGAGCCGCTTGGCTCGTCGGCGTGGAGTTGGACGCAGATGAGCAATAAGGCAGTTTCGGCGAATTCACCAAGCACGGAGCCGCCTTCCTCACGGCGGTTGCTGGACTGCTGTCGAGTCTAACGAGTTGCACCACCGGCAAGCTCGTCGTTTTCGCTCACCCAAACCCTGCGCTCTAACGGCGCATCGGAAGCGGGCGCCACGCGATACACTGATCGAGCATACGCTGTGCATCGCGACTCTATGAAGATCCTGGTACTCAACGGCGGATCGAGCACGCTCAAAGCCACGCTCCGCGAACTTGGCTCCGTCCTGCCATCCTCGGCGCCGCCTTCGCTGTGGGATGCGCAGGCCGATTGGGGACGCAAGCCGGGCAAAGTGCAGGTTCGAGTGCGTGGCGCCGGCGGGGCGCCCACGGAATCCGAAGTCGATATCGAAACGCCGGCGGCGGTGTTGGAGCCGGTTCTCGCGACTCTCTGGAGCGGTCCAGCCAGGGTGATCGGCGGACCCGGCGAAATCGATGTGGTGGGACACCGGGTCGTCCACGGCGGCCATGCGTTTCAACAAACCACCCGAATCACGCGCGAGGTGAAGGAAGGAATCCACAAGTATGTGGACTTCGCCCCCGAGCACAATCGCCTGGAACTCGAAGCGATCGAGGCCGCCGAACGCGTCGTCGGGCCTGGCACGCCGCAGGTGGCGGTTTTCGACACCGCCTTTCACACCACCCTTCCGATGTGCGCCAAGGTCTATCCGGTTCCGTTCGAGTGGTACGGGCGAGGCGTGGCGCGCTACGGATTCCACGGGATCAGCCACCAGTATGCGTCCCGACGCGGGGCGGAAATCCTGGGCCGCGATCCCGCGGAATTGCGGATGGTGACCTGTCACCTGGGCAACGGCGCTTCGCTGGCCGCGGTTCGCCGCGGCAAGAGCGTGGACACCACGATGGGGTTCACGCCGCTGGAGGGCGTCATGATGGGGACCCGCTCCGGCTCCATCGATCCCGGCATTCTCATCTACTGCGTGCGCCACCGCGGATACGGGGCCGACACGCTGGACCGCGTCCTGAACAAGGAGTCCGGCCTGAAGGGAGTCTCGGGCCTGTCCGGCGACATGCGCGAGATTATCGACGCCAAGGAGCGAGGCAACCAGCGGGCGGCGCTCGCATTCGACGTCTATGCCTATCGCCTGATGCGCGAAATCGGCGCCATGACCGCCTCGCTCGGCGGGTTGGACGTTCTGGTCTTCACCGCCGGCATCGGCGAGAAGTGCGCGCCCTTGCGCGAGGTGGTCTGCGGCCGTCTCGATTTCCTCGGCGTTCGGCTCGATCCCGGCAGGAATGCGTCGCCGGCGATGGATAGCGACATCGCCACCGCCGATTCGCGGGTCCGGGTGGTAGTACTTCATGCCGAGGAAGACTGGGAAATCGCCCGCGAGTGCTGGCGCATCATGAACGGCGGAACGCAGGCGCCTGAAGTGCCGGCCGGCGGGTAGGGCGATTGGCGTTAGGATAACCGGACCCCAACCTCCTCACCCCATCCCGCCCGTGATACGCTGGCTGGAGATGCAGCTTTCGGATATCTACCTGAGCCTGGGGCAAGACGCATTCGGTCAAATGGTTCGCGGCATCTCCATCGGAAAGCTGAAGACCTACCAGATCTATGAGGGCTTCAAGGTCCGCTCGCATCTGGCCAAAGTCAATACCGAGGCGCTCCGAAAAGCCGCTCCCCGGTTCTGGACCCGGATTTCCGAAAAGGACGAGGAGTTCGCCAAGGAACTGGCGCAAGCCGTCCTGGTCTCGCATCTCGATTTGATCGCCGCCGTGCTGGACTTTTTGGGCGTCCCGCACGAGAACGGCTTTTTCGCCAAGAACATGGATTCGAAACCGTACTTCACAGAGGGCTGGGAAGAACGGGTTTGCGAGAAGTTCAAGGCCGTTTTTCCGGACGTGCTTCTCGTGTTTTACGTCAACCATTTGAGGTGGGAGTTGCTGGGGGCGGAGCAGCCCTTTCGCCCGGCCGCGACAAGTTCCGCTTGAATTTCGGATGGTGAAGTGCTGATAATTGTAAGAACCATGACAGTTCTCTTACGGAGCCAGCTTCCGAGACCTCGGACCGCAGACCTCGCTGGGCGTGTAAGTCTTTGTCCGAGAATCAGATGCGAATAGGCATTCCAACCACTGCCAGGAGAGTGCGCGCAAGCAGAGGGTGTCGGGTTTTTGAGCATAGGGCATCCCTTATGCGCCATAAGACCCAATCCGCGAGTCTTGCTCCTGGAATCCATTGGTTCGCAGAACACAAGAGGTGCCCGTAATGAATCATTGCGACTTCCATTATTCCCATCTGCTGCCCAAGAAGCCTGGGATTCTCCCGCTCGAGGAGACCATGACGAAGCAGTGCCGCCGGTGCGGCGCGGCATTCATCACGCGGTCGAGGATCCGCAAACGTTGCGACGCTTGCCAGACGGTGGTATCGGCGGAGAAGCAGAAGAAGGCCAATGAGCGTTTGAAGGCCCGCCGCGCCGCCCGGCGCCTTTGCCTGCTGAAAGCCAGCTAGCTTAGCTGGACGTGGGGCCTGGGGCGTTGTGCCATGGGCCCGTGCCGAGCTTCTGAAGGGTCACGACAGCTTGGGCCTCGGCCGACCGGCCTTCCCCAACCGGTCCCATCTTTTCGGCTGTCTTGAACTTGACGGAAACCCTGTCCTTCTCCACGCCCAGCGCCTCGGCCAGCCGTTCCCGAATGGCGTCCCGGAAGTCCTTAAGTTTGGGTCTCTCCAGAACCACCGTCGAGTCCACGTTCACGATCCGGTAGCCTTGTTCAGCGGCCAGTTCCACGGCGCGCCGCAAGAAGACCAGGCTGTCGCACGCCTTCCACTGGGGGTCCGAATCGGGGAAGTGCATTCCAATGTCGCCGAGCGCGGCCGCGCCCAAGACCGCGTCGGTAATCGCATGAGTCAGGACGTCGGCGTCGGAATGTCCTTCGAGACCGAACTCGAACGGCGCCGTCACCCCGCCCAGGACGAGCGGTCTGCCGGCGGCGAGGCGGTGGACATCCCATCCGAGACCGGTGCGGATCTCGCTCAAGTCCGCGCTTCCTCGACGGCGTCCGCCCGGGCCGGACGCGCCTGTTCCTGGAAGAACAGGCGCGCGAGGTCCATGTCGCCCGGCTTGGTGATCTTGATATTGCGGTCGCTGCCCAACACCACGCTGACTTCCACGTCCAGCCGTTCCACCAGGCTGGCTTCGTCGGTGCCGGTGAACCCGTCCTGGCGGGCCGCTTCGAACGCGCGCAGGAGCAGATCGTAGCGGAATACCTGCGGCGTCTGCGCCAGCACTAACCTGTCGCGCTGGAGGGTTGCGCGGATTCGGGCGCGGCCGGTGGCGCGGCTGACCTGCTTGACGGTGTCCACGGGCACCACGCCGACGATGGCGGCGCCGGTTTCGGCCGCTTCGTCGAGCGCGTGGTGAATGGTTTCCAGGTCGATGAAGGGCCGCACGGCGTCGTGCACCGCCACCAGATCCGTATCCGGCGTCAGCGTAGCCAACGCGTTGGCCACCGATTGCTGCCGGCTGTTGCCGCCCTCCACGACTCGCGCGCGGTGTTCGGAAAACTCACTGGCCATCAGTTCGCGGGCCCACTCGAGGTCTTCGGAGCGAACCGCCACCACGATTTCGCGGACGCGTTCCGAGGCGGCGAACTTGCGAACCGTGTGCAGGAGTATCGGCGAGCCTTCGAGCAGCATGAACTGCTTGCGGCTGGTACCCGTCTTCTCGGCGGAGCCCCGGCCCATGCGCGTACCCAGGCCCGCCGCGGGCAGTATCACGGCGACATTCATGTGCACTACGATTCTATCGTGGTTTTCTCGGTCCCGAGGTTGGTCATGGGCTGGGGATCGGTTTTCCGCGCCTGGCGGTCGTGCTTTTCGGGACCCGAGGCGGAGTGCATCCGTTCGTCCCACTTGCCGAAGATCATCTTGCCGGCGGTGGTCTGCAGGACGCTGGTTACGGCGATATCGACGGTCTTCGAAATCATCTTCTTGGCGTTATCGACCACCACCATGGTGCCGTCGTCCAGGTAGGCCACGCCCTGGTTGTACTCTTTGCCTTCCTTAAGGATGAAGACCCGCATCGTCTCGCCGGGCAGCACGATGGGTTTCAGCGAGTTGGCCAGCTCGTTGATGTTCAGGACTTCCACGCCGTGCAATTGGGCCACCTTGTTGAGGTTGAAATCGTTGGTGACGACCTTGCAATCGTAGACCTTGGCCAGCTCGATGAGCTTCATGTCCACCTCGCGGACGGCGGGGAAATCGTCTTCCACGATCTGGACGGTCAGGTGGGCCATCTTCTGGATGCGCTGGAGAATGTCCAGCCCGCGGCGTCCGCGGTTGCGCTTCATCGAATCGGCCGAATCGGCCACCAGTTGCAGTTCCCGCAGGACGAACTGCGGAATCACCAGCGTGCCGTCCAGGAAGCCGGTTTCCGCGATGTCGGCGATGCGGCCGTCGATGATGACGCTGGTGTCCAGGATCTTGAAGTTCCTCTTGGACGATTTTTCGCCCCCGAATATGCCGCCCAGAGCCGACAGGTTGAGCATGTCGCCCTTCTTGGCGCCCACAATCAGGCCGACGTAAGTCATCCACAAGAGCAAGACCAGGTGCAGAAAGCGTCCCTGCGGCGCGGGCGCGACCTTATCCAGCACCAGGGACATCAGAAAGGCCCCGAGAATTCCCATCACCGAGCCGAAAGCGGCCCCGATCAGACGCTTCAGGCTGATCTGCTCCAAGCGGATCTCAAAGAAAATGATGCAGGCTCCCAAGATCAGACCGCCCGCTCCCGACTGCCACCAGGAAAGACCGAAAGGCTCCAGATAACCTGCGGAAACGGCGAGGACAATGATGAATATGGCGCGTACAACTGCTAGATCGAACATGAAAACACCGCCTTAGGGTGAGTACAAGATCCGGAGGAGAATCCATAACCGGCGCTTTACCCTTTAAGATTACGCGATTGCACCGCGCCAAAAGTATAGCACCGCCACGCGCGCCGCTTGAACGGTGAAACCGCCGTGCAGCGATTCCGCATCCGTGGCAGTTGGGTGCGGGCAAGCAGCGGTATCGAAAGGGATTCCGAGGTTTTGGGCGAGCTGGGCAACTTCGGATGGGCATTGGGTGGGCTTGGCGGGGTCCCAAGGGAC
>CAIRXZ010000042.1 GCA_903882645.1 uncultured Acidobacteriia bacterium
AGGAATGCGACCCGAGCGCCGACTCAAGCGCCGGAATGGCGGGGGCGGCTCCGGCCGCCCCGGATCTCAAATCAGACCCGCCGATCCATAACTTATTGCGGCCGAAAAATGGTCTTGACAAAGGGGTCCACTTTAGACCTCGAAGTAGTTGATGCGGGGCTTGGCTTCCCACTTCACCCAGTTGCGTTCGTGCCAGTATGAGGATTCCGGTCCCAGCCGGCCACTGCTCCAGTCGTGCTCGGCAGCAGCGACGCAAACCGGGAAGGCGATCCAGTCAGAGTCGACCATGCCGAAGTCCCAAGCACGCATCGCGTCGGTGGCGCTGTGGGACATCGATAGCTCTGGCTTAGTCTTCGCGCGGCTCTCCACCCTGATACCGCACCGCTGGCAAACCAAGTCGGGGATGCGAACCCGTTTGCGTTTCACATCTTTCCAGAGCTTCGTATCGAGAGAACCTCGCTCCAATTCGATGAGGGCGTGCCCCTGTCGGGCCAGGTCCTCGCACACGGCCCGTGTTCCAACGGCACCCATGGCGATTTTGCGGAAAAAGCTGGAGTCAGGTTTAAGAGCAAGTCGCGGCATAGTGTTGTGCGATGTCCTTTAGCATACGCCGAATGCCGTTCCGGTTGGCTCCATCGCACACACCTTCTGGGGACAGGCACGCCGCCCACGCGGCGGATTTATCGAGTCGCCTCGGGATCACCCCGGATACCGCTTGATAACTTCTCCGAGGGTGGCGCGATCATCACCGCGCACCTGCCTTTTGTGCAGGTGACCTGCCGGTGACCCACGGAAGACATTCGCCCGGGTGCCCGCGCGATCTGCCAAGCGGTACCGGGTGCGGGAAGCAGCAGCTACAGAATCGCCTCCAGCGGGATTAGCTTCAGTTAACGAAACGCTCGTAACTCACTGAAAAGATTGGTCGGGGCGGAGCGATTTGAACGCCCGACCCCTTGCGCCCAAGACAGAGGGTTGTGCCACTTCAGGCCAGGGAACCTGGTAAAGTCGGTATCGGAGGAACAGAGTTCCGCTCCGTGCTCGATGGCCAGGGCAGCCAGGTGTGCGTCGGACGTAAGATTTCCACCGGCGCCGAGAGGCAGGAGCAACTCACGAAGAACCGGCAGGTGGCGCGGACCCGGATGCACGACAGCCGCGGACGTCCGATCCAGCCAGGAAGCCACAAGATCGAACGCCGTATCCAAAGGCAGCGGGCGCCGGAACAAGCCCGGCCGCGTGGTGAGCCGGAGGAATGCGAGAAGAACGGTCCAGGGAAAGCCGACGGTTTCCCGTCCGGACAAAACCGATTCCAGCCAGAGCTTCGCCTTCCGGTTCAGCGGGGCGTCCGCGTTGACGGCGTAGATCAGGAGGTTCGCATCGAGAAGTATCATCTGCGCAACGAGAGCTTTCGGCCGATCTTGTCGTCCTCTATTGCGCCGGCGACAGCCAGGGCTTTGTCCCAGCGAAACTCCTGTCCCTCTCCCATCCGAAACGTTTTCTGAACGAACTTCCGGGCGCGCTTATGCTCTTTGCCGCCCAGCGCAATGCGCGCGGCTTCCGCAGCGATTCCGTACCGTTCACGCGGAAGTCATCTTCTTCCTGGCGGCCGGGATGGCGGATACCCAATGCTTCTTTCTGGCGGCATGTTGGGGGACCATCGATCTGACTTACGACGAGACCGAGACGCATGAGCACGAGGAATAGGCGTGCGCGGCTTGCTCTTACGCCCCTGTCCGGGGCTGAGAAGAGTGCGGGTGCGGTTCCCGACGGCTTGCGCCGTGGGCTATTGGCTTGCGCCCTACGGGCTTAACAGGATCAAGCTTTCAGCGGCAGGGTTTCAGCTCTCGGCTTGTGCGGCTGGCAACCTTCGGGCGGGGTTTCATCCCGGCGCTTTTTCTTGTTTTTTCCTCTTGACAGCCATTGCAACCTGCAATATGATAATAGCAGATTGCGATATGAAACTTGGCGAAAAGCTCCGGTACCTGCGTGAAGTGGATGGCGCGCTGCGCGGGTTGGACCGCGAACTCTCGCAGCAGGAGGTGGCGCGGCTGGTGCAGAAGGAACTCGGGAAATCCATCAGCCAGAGCTACCTTTCGCAGATCGAAAGCGGCGCGCGGCCGCACTTGACCAATTCGACGCGCATGCTGCTGGCGCGCTTCTTCAAGGTGCATCCGGGGTACCTGGTGGACGACCCGGAGGGGTACCAGAACGAGCTGGTGTCGGAGCTGGGCGCGATCGAGGACAAGCTGGACCTGTGGCTGGTGTCCGGGGCGGAGCGGTTCTCGCGCGACCCGGAATTGCACCGTTCACTGCTGGCCATTGCGCGGCACGCGGATTCGCGGATGTGCGTGGTGCTGTTGGGCGAGATTCTCGAAAACGCGGGGCTGGCGGAGCGCCTGATCGAGGTGCTGCGCGCGCCCGCCGCGGCGAGCGGCCGGAAGCAAAGGAGGCGCTCATGAACTGGACGGACTTCTACCTGGTATGTTTTCTGTTGGGACTGGGCCTGAGCGTGCTGGCGCTGCTGGCCGGCAGCGTGCACCTGCACCTGCCGCACCTGCACATCCACCACGGGATTCACGTTGGGCGCGGCGGGGCGATGCACGGCTCCGAGCTGCCCTGGTTCAACTTCGGAACCATCGCGGGGTTCCTGGCCTGGTTCGGCGGCACCGGATACCTGTTGCAGCACATCTACGGGGTCTGGTACGTGGCGGCCCTGGGGGTGGCAGTGCTGAGCGGGCTGGGCGGCGCGTCGCTGGTGTTCTGGTTCGTGGCCAAGGTGCTGATGGCGCGCGAGGCGGCGCTCGATCCGGCCGATTACAACATGACCGGGGTGCTGGGGCGGCTGAGCCTTCCGATCCGCGCCGGAGGCACGGGCGAGCTGATCTATTCGCAGGAGGGCACGCGCCGCGTGGCCGGCGCGCGCAGCGAGGATGGCGCGGCCATCCCCAAAGGCGCGGAAGTCATGGTAACGCGCTACGAGAGAGGCATTGCGTACGTTCGCCCGTGGGAGGACCCGGCGGGTGAGTTGGAGCAGGAAAGGTAAGTAACAAGAAGGCAGACCGGGAGGTCCGCCCACTAAGGAGTGAAAGCGAAGTTTATGGACAACCAAGCGTTGTTGATCGCCGGCCTGATGCTGCTGGCGATTCTGTTCCTGATGGCCATGTTCGCCAAGCTGTTCCGCAAGGCGGGGCCGCACGAGGCGATCATCGTTTACGGTTTCCGCGGCACGCGCGTGGTGAAGGGCCGCGGCACGGTGATCTTTCCGATGGTGGAGAGCTGCCGCGGGCTTTCGCTCGAGCTGATGTCGTTCGACGTGGCGCCGAAGCAGGACCTGTACACGCGCCAGGGCGTGGCGGTGACGGTGGAAGCGGTGGCGCAGATCAAGGTGAAGTCCGACCCCGAGTCGATTCTGACGGCGGCCGAGCAGTTCCTGACCAAGCCGCCGGAGGAGCGCGAGGGGCTGATCCGGCTGGTGATGGAAGGACACCTGCGCGGCATTATCGGCCAGCTCACGGTGGAAGAGATCGTGAAGCAGCCTGAGATGGTGGGCGAGCGCATGCGCGGCACCTGCGCCGACGACATGAACAAGATGGGGCTGGAAGTGATTTCCTTCACCATCAAGGAAGTCCGCGACAAGAACGAGTACATCACCAACATGGGCCGGCCGGACATATCGCGCATCAAGCGCGACGCCGACGTGGCGACGGCCGAAGCCGAGCGGGATACCGCCATCCGGCGCGCGGTGGCGGCGCGCGAATCCGCGGTGGCCAAGGCGCAGGCCGACCAGGAGCGGGTGCTCGCCGAGACGCTTTCGCAGAGCAAGCAGGCGGAGGCGCAGCGCGACCTGGAAGTCAAGAAGGCGTTGTACCTGGAGACCGTGAAGAAGCAGCAGGCGCAGGCCGACAAGGCCTACGAGATCCAGGGCAACATCATGCAGCAGCAGGTGCGCGCCGAGGAAGTCACGATCCAGCAAGTGCAGAAAGAGCACGAGGTCAAGGTGCAGGACGCCGAGATTCAGCGCCGCGAGCGCGAGCTGAATGCCACCGTCCTCAAGCCCGTCGAAGCCGAGCGCCAGCGCATCGAGACGCTGGCCGAAGCCGAGAAGCAGCGGCTGACCCTGGAGGCGGAGGGACACGCGGCCGCCATCCGCACGCAGGGCGAAGCCGAGGCCGAGATCATATTCAAGAAGGGCGATGCCGAAGCCAGGGCCATGAACGTGAAGGCCGAGGCGTACCAGCAGTTCAACCAGGCGGCCATCGTCGATAAGCTCATCACCAACATGCCCGAGATCGTGAGGGCGCTGGCCGCGCCGCTGGCCAACGTGGACAAGATCACCATTGTTTCCACGGGCAACGGCGACACCGCCGGCATGAGCAAGATCACGGGCGACATGACCAAGATGGCGGCGCAGATCCCCGCCCTTTTCGAGACGCTCTCCGGCATGCCGCTGAGCGATCTGTTCGCGAAGGTGCGGTTGATCGGCGCGAATCCGCCGAAACAGGACGGCAAGCCGGAGGGCGGGCCGCAATCGTAAACAGAGGTTCAGGGACCGCGGCCGAAGGGGGCCGCGGAAGGGAGAGGAGAATCGATATGGCGCTCTTGGAGCGAGTCTCAACGTTGATCCGGGCCAATATCAACGACCTTGTCGACAAGGCGGAAGACCCGGAGAAGATGATCAAGCAGGTGATCCTGGACATGCAGAACCAACTGCTCCAGGTGAAAACGCAGGTGGCCGTTTCCATGGCCGACCAGCACGTGCTCGAGAAACGGATGCAGGAGAACGAGGAGAACGCCAGGCAATGGCGGCGGCGCGCGGAGCTGGCGGTGGACAAGGGGGACGATTCGCTGGCGCGGGCAGCGCTCGAGCGCGCCATGAGCTACCAGGCCATGAGCGCCGGCTTCCAGCAGCAGGTGGACGACCAGAAGACCCAGGTGGAGAACCTCAAAACGGCGCTGCTGAAGCTTCAGCAGAAGCTGGCGGAGGCGGAATCGAAGAGCGACGTGATGATCGCGCAGCACCGCCGCGCGCGGGCGCTCGGCAAGGCCACCGACGCCGGCCTGGCCATTGGGGACGATTCCAAGACCGCCGCCTTCGACCGCATGAAGCACAAAGTCCAGCACAGCGAAGCGACCGCGCAGGCCCGCTCCGATCTGCTCGCCAACGACGTGGAGGACCGCTTCGCGACGCTCGAGAAGCAGACCGAAATCGACCGCTTGCTGGATGAGATGAAATCCAAGAGAAAGGCGGGTTAAGAGAGGGGAACGACCACGCCTGCCGTGCAGGGGCCGGGCATGCCCGGCCCCCGCCCGCGCGGAGGCCTTCTTATGATTCACAAAGCCAAAATCGATTGGTGGATCGCGGCGGCCCTTGTTTTGGGCATACTCGCGCCGCTTGCCGGCGGCAAGCTCTGGATCACCATCCCGCTCTTCCTGGCGGTCGGAATTTGCGGCTATCCGCAGTACTACCGGACCGCGGAGAAGGGCCTCGAGATTCGCAGCGGCCTGATCCGGCGGACGATCCCATACCAGGCCATCACGTTCGTGGGGCCCAGCGAGGAGGGCAGCTTCAGCTTCGCGCTCTCGCTCGACCGCGTCAGCGTCCGTTACGGCGCCCATGCCGGCGTGCTGATCGCGCCCGCGGACTACCGCGCATTCCTGGCGGACATGGCATCCCGCGCGACGCATCTCACCCGGCGCGGCCAGGATTTGGTCCTGGCGTTCGCGTAAGGCTCTCGGTCCGCTTCGCGGGAGTCGAAGGTACGTTAGCTCATGGGCGCGCGGGCGCGCCATGATACGAGGACAATATGCGAATTGATTTGCGGCGGTTCACGGTAATTTCCTGTCTGGTTCTGTCGGCCGCTGTGGCGCCAGCCCAGACCGCGCCGGCTTTCGAAGTGGCGTCCGTCAGACCCGCGACTCCGCTCGACATGGCGAAGGTAGCAGAGGGAATTCGGAACGGAGAGATGCCGCGAATCGGCCCGCGCGTGGATGGGGCGAGAGCGGAGTATATCTACATGGCGCTCAAGGAGTTGATCGTCGTGGCGTACAAGGTGAAAGCCTACCAGATCACGGGCCCGGATTGGATCGCCAACCAGCGATTCGATATCGTCGCGAAGTTGCCCGACGGCGCCTCCAAGGACGACGCTCCCAAGATGCTGCAAGCGCTGCTGGAAGACCGGTTCAAGCTGGCGGTGCATCGCGACAGCAAGGAGCACCCGGTGCTCGCGCTGGTAGTTGGCAAGGGAGGGCCTAAGTTGAAGGAATCTCCCGAGGCCCCCGCGGCGATCGACGAGAACGCGCCGTTGAAGCCCGGCGAAATGAAACTGGACACCGCCGATGGGCCGATGCGCATGACGACCGGCAAGAACGGCAGCGCCTCGATCAATATGGGAACCAAAGGCACGTTCAGCATCAGCGTGGATCCGGCTACGGCATCGATGCACCTCGAAGCCAGCCAGGTGACCATGGAAGGCTTCGCCGATATGCTGACACAGTCACGGTCGATCACCGGCGGCGGCGGAATCCAAGTCGTAGACATGACCGGACTCAAGGGAAACTACCAAGTGGCCATGGATTTCTCTATGGCCGACCTGATGGCGATGGCGCGATCCGCCGGGGCGGATGTACCGGCGATGCCTGGCGCGGGGGGCGCCGCCGCGAGGCCGGCCGACGCGGCATCCGATCCAAGCGGCTCCTCGTCGCTTCTCCAGGCGGTGCAATCCCTGGGCTTGAAGCTGGAATCGCGCAAAGCCATGGTGGAGCAACTGGTTATCGACCACGTGGAGAGAAACCCGACAGAGAACTGATCCCGCCGGCTCCACCAGCTATTACACAACTCTTACGTGGCGGCAGCGCGCTGACTGCTAATTTGGAGTCAATTGGTCCAATTACCATGACTCCCACGCTCACCGAAGCTCCTCGATCCAGCGCCCGCCAGGCCGGCGTCAACTGGGTCACCTCCATTGTCCTAGTTCTGCTGCAGGTTAGGGCTTGTCAAGAAATAACATTTTGTTCAGCTTGGTAAGCTGGTGGCATGGTGCTCGCCGGGCGGCGAAAGACCATCGCCTTCTTCATCGCGCTCGGGGCCGGGCTGATCTCGGTCATCCTGCTGCTGTACGTCGGCTGGGTTCTTCTCAACTGGCGCACCGGCATCCTGCTCTTTCTGGGCGTTTTGCTGGTGACGGCGGTGATCTCCGGCGTTGTGCTGAACACGATCTTTCTGGTGAGGGAGATCCGCCGCAACGAGCAGCACGACGCCTTCATCAACGCCGTCACGCACGAGCTGAAGACCCCGGTGGCTTCGATCCGCCTCTACCTGGAAACCCTCCAGACGCGGCCAGTCGAGGAGGCTAAGCGCAAGGAGTTCTATCGCATCATGCTGGACGACAGCGAGCGGCTGCTGGCGACCATCGAGCAGGTGCTGCGCACGGGGCGCGTGGGCGCGGCCGGCCGCAAGGCCAATCTCACGCGGATCGACGTGAACGATCTTGTGGGGAGCTGCGTGGAGCGCGCGCGAACGCTGCACAAAGCGCCCCCCGAATCGCTGCAATATCATCCCGGCGCGCCCGTGGCGACCATGGGCGACCTGGACGAGGTCCAGGCGGCGGTTTCGAACCTCATCGACAACGCCATCAAGTACTCGGGAGGCGAATTCCGCGTGACGGTCGAGACCGCCAACGTGGATGGCAAGCACGTGTACGTGCGCGTGAGAGACGCGGGCCCAGGCATCCCCAGGGCCGAGCTGAAACAGATCTTCAAGCGGTTCCATCGCGTGCCGGGGCCGCTGGCGGCGCGCATCAAGGGGACGGGCCTGGGCTTGTACATCGTCCGTTCGGTGGCGAAGCATCACGGAGGCAGGGCGTGGGCGGAAAGTGAAGGCGCGGGGCGGGGAAGCACATTTGTGATGCAGCTCCCGATTCGCCAATGAGCCGCGTTCTGATTGTCGAAGACGAGCAGCACCTTGCCGAAGGGTTGCGCTTCAACCTGGCGGCGGAAGGCTATCAGGTGCGCCTGGCCGATACGGGGGAAGCGGCGCTGGAACTGCTGGCCGGCGGGTCGTCGGCGTTCGACGTCATGATCCTGGACGTGATGCTGCCCGGCAAGGACGGCTTTACGGTGATCTCCGAGCTGCGCCGGGCCGGCCAGTTCATCCCCACCTTGATCCTGACGGCGCGCGGCCATCCCGGCGATGTGCTGCGGGGCTTCGCCGCGGGTGCGGACGATTACCTGGCGAAGCCTTTCGAACTGGCGATTCTGATCGCGCGCCTGGGCGGTCTGTTGCGCCGGCGCGAGTGGCTGGAAGCCCGCATGCGGAACGTGGCGGCCAAACCGGGGCCGCCCGACGTGTTCACGTTCGGAGACAAGTCCTTCCATTTCGGCGACCTGGAACTGCGCGTCCGCGGCCAGGCGTACCGGCTGACGCTGATGGAGGCGAACATGCTTTCCTATCTGCTCCAGCACGACGGGAAGGCGGTATCGCGCAAGGCGCTGCTCGAAGACGTGTGGGGCCTCCACGAAGACACCGACACCCGCGCCATCGACAACTTCATCGTGCGGCTGCGCCGCTACATCGAGGACGAACCCGCCAAGCCGCGCCACCTGCTCACGGTCCGCGGCGTAGGCTACCGGTTCGTGTCCTCGCCGGCCAAGGACGGGTAGCGCCAAGAAGCCGTCAGCCTTCAGCCGTCAGCCTTCAGCTAAAGACAACCGCTCGCAGGCGCTCGCGGGTCCAAGCGATGCGCTCGGCTGCGTACCGAGCCGCGACCGTCAGAAGCTGTAATAGAAACGCCCGCAAGCGGGCGAAGCAGGCGAAACCGCCTGCTCCACCAACGCAAACACAGGACTTGTCTTGGTGGCGCAGGCGGTTTCGCCTGCGAATCGCGGATTCTTTTACAGCTTCTCAGGGAGCGGTTCCCGATCATAAGTAATACGTCACCGGTTCGCCGCCGCGGCGTCCGTGGCGAGCGTCTTCATGAGCCGATAAATGTACTCGACGCTCTCATCGAACGCCGCCACGGAAATGCGCTCGTTGGCGCCGTGCTCGCCGCCGTTGTCGTCGCTGAACACTCCCGAGGCGCCGAAGGTGGGGAAGCCCGCGCGGCGCATCTGGGCGGAGTCGCCGGCCCACGGGTCCATGACCGGGAGGACCGGAACGCCGGGCCACAGCTCCCCGGCGATGCGCGCGATCGGGTCCATTACTTCGGGAAGCAGCGGAGACGCCGGGCTGGGCACGGAGCCGCCCATCGGAGTGAGAACGATCTCCGGGTCCGCCAGCGTCTGCGCCAGCCAGCCGCGCACGAATTCCAGCGAATCGCCCGGGAAGATCCGGCAGTTGATGACGGCCCGCGCGCTGGGCGGCAGGGCGTTATCGGCGGTTCCCGCTTCGAGCCGGGTAGCGACGCAGGTGGTCCGCAGGATGCTGTTGTAGTAGGGCGTCGCGGCGGCCAGGCGCCGGGCGGCTTCCAGGTCCGGCGGATCCTTGGCGACGGCCTTCATATCCGAGGCGATCTGGCCGCTTTCGCTCTCCGCGACGCGCTCGAAGTAGGCCCGCGTGCTCTCGTTGAAGCGGAACGGCGGGTCGTGCTCCGCCAGCCGGGCGAGGCCGGCGGACAGGCGGTAGATGGCGTTGTTCCCGACCGGCTGAGAGCTGTGGCCTCCGGGGCCCTTGGCTTCCGCGCGGAAGCTCTGGTTGGTCTTCTGGCTGGTCTGCACGGTCAGCCGCGCGCGCTTGCCGTTCTCGATCTGCCCGCCTCCGGCGTCCAGGTTGAGGCAGAACGCGGAGTCGATCCAGTCGCGCCGGTTGGCCAGGAGCCAGGAGACGCCGTTGGAGCCGCCGGTTTCCTCATCGGCGGTGAGGGCGACAATGACGTCGCGGCTGGGGACGAAACCCTCGGCGCGCAGGCGGATGAGGTTGGCGACCAGGCCCGCGGCTGCGTCCTTCACGTCGAGGACGCCGCGCCCGTAGAAGAAGCCGTCGCGTTCGGTGAGCCGGAACGGATCGAGTCCCGGCAGCCAGCCCTCGCGGGGCGCGTCGACCACGTCGAGGTGCGCGATCCAGAGAACGGGCTTGCCCTGTCCGCGGCCGCGCAGGCGCGCCACCAGGTTCTGCTTCTCGGGGCGCGGGCCGGCCATGAGAACGTCCGTCTCGGGAAATCCCGCGGAGCGAAGACGGGCGGCCAGCGCCTCCGCCGCCTTGGTGCAGCCGTTGGCCGGAGCGGTATTGATCTCGATGAGTTCCCGAAGAAGATCGCGCGCAAGCGCGCGCTCGGGCGGCGCGCCGGGAGCGCCGCCCTGCCCGTTCATTCCCGCGGGGAAGCCGGCCGCCAGAAGCGAGAGCACTCCCATGGCGCGAAGACCGCGGTTCCAAAATGCGATTCGCGGGGAGCAGGACCCAATAAACTCGGATGGCAAGGGCATCTCAGTTCGCCGGCAGGGCCGGCGCCTCAGCAACAGGAGTGGAAAGCAAATCAGTTTGTCCGGTAAGGCTAAACCGCCCGCCTGGCGTCACGGTAAAGGAACCCTTCACTTCCAGCGTGCCCGCCGCGGACGAAAGATACGGCAGCGGGCCGATCGTCCCATCGTCGGGACTCGAGCAGGTTGTTAACGACGCCGAAACTGAAACTGATAAACGGGCCGGCGTACCCGGCGGAGGCGAAGGTAAAGAGCAGGATCGCCGGCAGTGCGAAACGCGTGACGCGCTTTGTCGCAGTCTCCTCCGACATACAGGCTGAACCGGGATTCCCATTTCAGATATCCGGCTCCGGCTAATTATACTTCCAATCGTTCATTGTAGGTCCCATCGGACCCGCCGGGCGTATCCTGGGGAGCCTTTTTCGGACGCATCCCTACCGGCTTGGCTCGACTCTGCCGATATGTCATCTGTGACTGTGCGCCCGGCCAACCTGTTGGCGATAGCCCTGTTGTCTGTCCCCGCCTTTGGCCTGGACCCCAAACTGGCTCTTACGCAATTCGGCCACGACGTCTGGACCACGTCGAACGGGTTGCCGCACGACTCCGTCCGCGCGATCGCGCAGGCCGCCGACGGGTACCTTTGGTTTGGAACAGCCGACGGACTGGCTCGCTTCGATGGCGTGAATTTCACGGTGTTCAACGAGTCGAATACGCCGCTTTTGAAGCAAAGCGCGATCATCTCCATGCAGGCGGCCCCGGATGGATCGTTGTGGATGGGCACGGGAAGCGGCGGGCTGCTGCGGTACCGGAATGGCGGCTTCGAGAAAATGGGAGGCCCGGGCCTGCCCGGCTCCAGCAGCATCCGCGCGCTGCTGATGGATTCGCGGGGCGTGTTATGGATCGGCGCCGACGGAGGCCTGGCGCGGCTCGACCGGGGCCGGGGCGCCTCCGTATTTTCAGGGGGCTGGGAAGCGAACGTGCACGTCTTGCTGGAGTACCCGGCGGGGACTGTCTGGGTTGGCGCCAACAACGGGCTGCACCGCTTCAAAGGCGGCGTGGAACGGATATTCACCACCAAACACGGGCTGCCGGACAACTCGATCTGGGGATTGGCGCCGGGCGCCGGCGGCGGGCTGTGGATCGGCACGCATACCGGGGGGTTGAGCGAGTATCGCCAAGGACGCTTCCGCACCTATGGCGAACGCGACGGTCTTGCGCCAACCGGCATCCTGACGCTGCTTTCAGACCGCGACGGCGCGCTGTGGATCGGCGCCGACGGGGCCGGCGTCAGCCGGTTCGCCGGGGGGAAGTTCAGCTCTTACCGGACCCGCGACGGGCTCTCCAACCAGGTCGTTCGGTGTATGTACGAAGACCGCGAAGGCAGCGTGTGGATGGGGACCGCCGGCGGCGGCATCAACCGCTTCAAGGAATACCGCGTGACCATGCGCACCACGCGCGAAGGGCTTCCGAGCGACAGCGTCCGTTCCCTCCAGCAGGACCACTCCGGAGACATCTGGCTCGGCACCACCAACGGCATCGCCCGTTTGCGGGCTTCGGGAGCCTTGGTGGTGTACGGCTCGAAGGACGGGCCCTCGCGCGACTTGATGTGGCCCGTCATCCGCGACCGTCAAAACAACGTGTGGGCCGGTTCCGAAGAGGGCGTCCTGCGAAGGTTTCGCGGGGAGCCGAAAGGCCAGCCGCAGCGCGTGTGGAAGTTTCAGCCTGCAATCCGTCTGCTGTTCGAGCAACGGGATGGCACGGTGTGGGCCGCTTCGGGAGACAGCCTCATCGGGTTTCAAGGCGACTCGATGACTGTCTTCGGCAAGGGGCAGGGCTTGGCCGCCGCGCCGGTAACGGCCATGGCCGAGGGCGTCGACGGAGCCATTTGGGTAGGAACGGCCGTGGGCGTGCAACGATTGGATCATGGGCGATTCGGCCCCCTGCTGGCCCAGCCCGGGCCGGGCCAGAATGTGCTCAGCATGTACGCCGACGCCGCCGGACACGTGTGGGTGCTGACCAGGTCCGGTCTCACCCGCATTGCCGGGACGCATTTCACGCCTTTCACGCGGGCCCAAGGCATGCCGGAGTCCGAGATGGGCTGGCTTATGGAAGACGCCGACGGCTATTTTTGGATCGTGAGCCGCGGGATGCTGCGGGTGTCGCGGGCGGACCTGGATGCCGTCGCCGAAGGGCGTAAGCGCGCCGTCGAGCCACAGAGGTTCGGCGTGGGCGATGGGATGCGAGCGGGCAGCGAGTTTTCCTTCGGGTGTTCGCCGGCGGCCTGGAAAGGCCGGAACAACAAGCTGTACTTTGCCACCTATGGCGGCATGATGGAGATCGACCTGGCGCGGTTGACCGGCAATCGGCCTCCCCCGCCGGCGCTGATCGAACGCGTGACGGACGACCGGCAGCAGCCGGTTGGCGCCGGAGGGTGGATCCGCGCCGGGGGCAATCTGGAATTCCACTACACCGCCCTCAGCTTTCTCTCCGCCGAGGTCACGCAATTCCGTTACCGCCTGGAAGGCTTCGATGCCGGCTGGGTGGAGGCCGGCGGCCGGCGCGCCGCTTACTATACCAACGTCCCGCCGGGCAAGTACCGGTTCCGCGTGGCCGCCCGCAACACGGGCGGCGCCTGGAGCGAAAGCGGCGCTCCGTTTCTTCTGGAGGCCCGGCCGCGCTTCTATCGGACGTTTTGGTTCGCCGCGCTCTGTCTGATGGCCGTTTCCGCCACGGGGATCGCATCTTATCGGCTCCGTATGCGAAAGCTGCGCCGGAGCGAGCGCCAGCTCGCGGAGTGCGTCGAGGAGCGCACGGCCAAATTGCGCCGCGAGGTCGAGATTCGGAAGCTCGCCGAAGAGGCGGCGCGCGCGGCCAACCTCTCCAAGAGCCAGTTTCTGGCCAACATGAGCCACGAAATCCGCACGCCGATGAACGGCGTCCTGGGCGTGACCGGACTTCTTCTCGACGCTGAGACGGCGCCCGAGAAGCGCACGTATCTGAGCATGGTCAAGAGCTCGGGCGAGAGCCTGCTCAACATCATCAACGACATTCTGGATTTCTCCAAGATTGAAGCGGGCAAGCTCGACCTCGACCCTGTGGATTTCGATCTGCGGGAGTTGCTCGACCAAATGATGAGGAGCTTCAGCCTGTTCGCCGATCAGAAGGGCATCGAGCTGATCTGCCAGGCGGACGATGTTCCCGGCATGGTGGTAGGCGATCCCACACGGCTCCGCCAAGTGCTGACCAACCTTCTGGGCAATGCCCTCAAGTTCACCGCGACCGGCGAGATCGTCGTCCAGGCCGAGGCCGCAAGCCAGGATGACGCCGCGGCGATGGTTCACTTTTCCGTCCGCGACACGGGAATCGGCATTTCCAAGGAGCAGCAGCGGAAGATCTTCGAGCCTTTCTCCCAGGCCGATGCCTCCACCACTCGCAAATACGGCGGCACGGGACTTGGCCTGACCGTCTCGTTGCGTCTGGTTGAAATGATGGGGGGCCGGTTGTGGCTGGAAAGCGAGCCCGGACGCGGCACTTGCTTCCATTTCACAGTACGCCTGGGTATCTCGAAGAAGCCGCGAGCGAGCGAACCGGCCGGGCAAGACCTGAGAAACGTTCCGGTTCTCATTGTCGACGACAACGCGACCAATCTCCTGGTTCTCGGAGAGGTGCTGGCGAGCTGGGGCATGCGGGTGAAAGCGGAGGCGAGCGCGAACGCCGCCATCGAGTCCGCGCGGGCCGCGGCGGATGCGGGGTCGCCGTTGCCGCTGGTAATTACCGACGCGCGCATGCCGGAGGAGGACGGCTTCGACCTTGCCAGACGACTCAGGCAGGATCCAAAGTGCGGCGGGGCGGCGATTATCATGCTGACGTCGGCCAGCCAGAGCGGCGACTCGGCGCGCTGCCGCGAGTTGGGCCTTGCGGGACGCCTGACGAAACCGGTGAGTCCCCGGGAGCTGCGCGAACTGATTTGCCGGGTGCTCGACCGCAACGCGGAAGGCGCTCCGGCGGCGGAGCCGGCCGAGCGAGACTCGCCGGGCGAGAGGCGCGCCGGGGCCGGCCGCAAGATCCTGCTGGCTGAGGACAACCCGGTCAACCAAGTGGTAGCGGTACGTTTGCTGGAAAAGCGGGGGCACCAGGTCACGGTGGCTGCGAACGGGCGTGAAGCGGTAGCGGCAGTACAGCGGGAGCAATTCGATTTGGTCCTGATGGACGTGCAAATGCCGGAAATGGATGGCTTCGAAGCCACCGCGACGATCCGCCAGGCGGAGAACGGCTCCGGCGGACATCTTCCGATCATCGCCATGACGGCTCACGCGATGAAGGGCGACGCGGAGCGCTGCCGCGGCGCCGGCATGGATGGCCACATCCCAAAGCCGATTCGCCCCCAGGATCTCTACGCCATCGTGGATGGCTGTTCACCCACGCCGGAAATCGAGAACGGCGCCAGCGCCGCAGCCGAGCCGGCCGGCAGGTGAACCTCGACCGCCCCGAACTCGCCTGCCGCGTCGTCTCCCTGCGCTACGCCCTAAACGCCCGGCCTGCGGCCTCGCAGCGCTTCGCGTCGGGAGCCGCCGGAACAATGGGATCGGAGATCGACAGTTCGCGGTCTGTGATAAACTCAACCCAATCCAGGAGCAAAAATGGAGATCCTGGCTAAAATGGAAATCTCGGCCGATGGATCGCAAGTATCCGTTGTTATACCTTCGTATGGCCGGCCAAAGGTGCTTGAGGATACTGTCAGTTCGGTGCTGAAGCAGACGGTTCTTCCCGCGGAGATCATTCTCTCCGTGGTGTCTTCGGCAGACGTCACTTCGTTTACGGAAACGGCTCGCTCCGTTCGCGTCGTATACGGGCCGCGTGGGATCAGCGCACAACGAAACACGGCAGTTCGGGCATTGGATCCGAGGACCGCGTTCGTTCTGTTCCTGGACGACGACGTTGAACTGGTTGCTCAATACGTCGAAACTTGTCTGTCGGTGATGAACGAATGGCAGGAAGTAGCGATCGTAACGGGAGACTATCTTGCGGAGCATGTGACGCGGGAGCAAGCGCAAACTATGGTTTCGGAATTCGTTGCCGGGGACCCGCGCGGCATCGCCGAGGCCAAGTCCGCCTGTGGGAGCAATATGTTCGCCCGGGCGTGGGTCGCGCGAAATGTCCTATTCGACGAGGCCTTGCCACTGTACGGCTGGCTGGAAGATTTCGACTGGTCCGTGCGAGCCGCGAAGCACGGCAGGATCGTCCGATCGCGGTCAGCCGTATTGGCTCACCTGTCCTTCGGCGGCGCGCGCATCTCTGCAAGGCAGCTTGGATACTCCCAGATCGTGAACCCGTATTATTTATGGAAGAAGCATTCAATTGATTGCCTGTGGCAAGTTATCGGCCGCCACTGGAGCCGGCCGGTAGCGAGAAACCTTGCCGGCTGTGTTATCGGCTCGGATCGCCGTGAACGAATAGGTCGTCTGAACGGCAATGCCATCGCCATCTGGGGCATCCTTCGGGGCCGAGGCGCCCCCATGCGTATGGCCGATCTTTGAAGCCAGACGCCTCGCGGCAACACGCCGCGCCGGCCACTCCAAGTGAGTCGGGCGGGTGTACAATATTGGCGGCCGTGGGGCCGGAATGAATCCCGGTTTGTAGCGGCACAATCGATCGGGACCGCGCAGCCCGGCTCCGTAATGCGTACAAGCCGAGACTGCATCCGCGGTTGCGATGAAACGGTTGGCCGCACCGATAAAGGAGAGGGTCTATGAGAAACGAGTTGCGCCGCGGAGCCGCGATTCTCGCGCTCGGGTTGGGCATCTTGGGGATCTGCCTCGGCGCCGGGACGCAGTCCGAAGATGCGGCTTCCGCCGGTTCCGTATACCGCGATCCCCAGGGCCGTTTCCAGGCGCCCGCGCCATCGGGCTGGAAGATCGCCGGATCGGCCGATTTCGCCACATTCTCCCTTGGCGCCGCCGTCGTGAGTATTAGCGTGGTGGAGCAGGCCCCCTCGGGGGATGCCGCCGTGAGTCGGATCGCGGAGGGATTCGGACGTCAGTGGAGGGACTTTCGACGCCTGTGGAACGGCCGATCGACTCTTGGCGGAGCGCCGTCAGCTTTCGCGGTGTACGAAGGGACGAACCAGCAGGGCAGACCGTCGGAGCTGAGAGTCGTGTGTACGGACGGTCCTGGAACGGCGTTCGCGCTGGTGATGACCGCCCCGCAAAGCGATTGGGGCCCAGCCCAGGCCGGCATGCGGCAGATCGAAGAGGGGTTCTCGGGAACTAGCCGGTTTTCCGCAAACAGATGTAGTAGTTCGACCATTTTAGAATCTCCGTCGTTGCAGCCATTGCGGTTAGGTTCCGAAAATCCAGAAAAACGCTTGTAGTGACAAATCGTATTTGACCTATTGATCAATTCTGACGC
>CAIRXZ010000043.1 GCA_903882645.1 uncultured Acidobacteriia bacterium
AGGAATGCGACCCGAGCGCCGACTCAAGCGCCGGAATGGCGGGGGCGGCTCCGGCCGCCCCGGATCTCAAATCAGACCCGCCGATCCATAACTTATTGCGGCCGAAAAATGGTCTTGACAAAGGGGTCCACTTTAGACCTCCCGAGGGCCTCATCGTCCAACATCTCGGCGAGGCGCCGGGCGGCGCGCTGAAGGTCCCGTGTTTTGAGGGATGTTCTCACCCGCTTGCCGTTCTGCATTCCGCAGATGCGCATGGAACAGTGGCCGCGGCATTTCAGGTAGTTCGGTCCCTTCTTCCTGTCGGGGCACTTGGGGGAGTGCCTTCGTTGAAGTGCAAGCATGGGACTCATTCTAGCGCCGCCCGCGTCCGCTCACGATAAACGCGCATCGCCACGGAAAACGGAATCCGCAATTCGATGCGGGTCCGCTTCCCGTTCTTCGATGGTTTGCTGAGCTTGAGCACCCCTTCAAGGTCCTGAAACCATCGCACCACAGTGGAAACGCTGGTCCCCCACAATTCAGCGTAAAACTGCGGCGAATAGTGCTGATCTACCGTTACCGGCTGCGGCCATGCGCTAGATTCCGGGGGCTTCATGTTGTCCAGTATGAGCCTGGTCAAACTCTCGGGAAACCTTCGCAAGGAGGGTTTTGGCACACGTGCCTGAAACGACGCCAAATAAAATTCCGCGACTGGCGCTATGCGAACATTTGCGGGGATTCACACCCATTGCGAGAGTTTGCGCAGGTTTGCGGGCGTTTCGGGCGGCGTTTTCACGGGCGTGAAGCACGGTCGATACTGTACTGGATGGCCTTGATTACCTCGTGCTTCCGTTCGAGGAGCGCCCGGCTAAAAGAGCGCGCTGGCGTCTTCCACTTGGGCCACATCGGTGAAACCTTGATTCCGGAACGATCCAAGTCGTCGCAAACCTGCCTTAAGCATTCGTCGTCGCGCCAGTTCTGCCCACGCTTGAGCGCTATGCTGGCTATCCGCTTATGCCTGGGAATATCTTCCTTGGGGCCGCGTTTCCGTCCCGGTGTCTTGCGTTCTGCCTGCGCCATGCCGGTGCTTGGCAGACGCGCCCGAAGTCGAGAAACGACGGTGTCAATATCGTGCTTTCGCGTATCTTCAAAGAAGCTCGACCAGTCAAACTCAGGCAAGCGCGAAACGAAATCGCCCGGCAAAAAATCGAGCAGTTCTTCGAGGGTGACCCGAGTTTCCCATTCCGGCTGCTGGCGTAAACCGAAGCGGATTTCCAGCGGCACGTACAGGAACTGAAACAGTTTGCTGAGGCAACAATCCCGCTCGGTAATAGGCAGGTTAGGGTGCGTTCGGATGTAAGCGGCGGCCGTGCCAGAGGAGAGCGTCAGGCGCATCATGGCGAAGAAATAAGGCTCAATCGGATCTTCTTTACCGCTATAACACTCCTGGATGCGCTTGCGAATGTAGATCGCTTCCACCGTCTCTATGCGGTCTAAGAAATCTGCGAAATTATGCTCGCCGAAATCGGGTTTTTGGACGTACAGATTGACGAACAACGTCTTTTCCCCCGCCGTTTGGTTCTTCCCTGTTTTGAGATGTGGGCCGGCAGCGGTGGGAAATTCCCGCGTTTCGCTGATCAGGCTATCCGGCCCCTCAGTCGAAAGTATAGGGCAAACCAGCCCGTTACGGTCCAGGAGGCCCCTGGTGCGCACTACGGGGAGGTATACCCAGAATGTTTGGTCTGCCTGTTGAATTCGCTTCAGATCTTACGGTAGGCTATTGATAGGCAGCAAATGTTTTAGGCGCAGTCCAAAGGAGTTTTGCAATGCTGATACGCGCATCCTTCTTCCTCTTGGGGGCGTTAGCGCCTTTGGCCTCTTGCCAGCAACCCCTCGAAGGGCAGCCGTCCACAGCCTCCCAGGCCGCTCGCGTCTATATCTACCAAACCAACATCCGAACCGCACGCGGCAATCCCGTATGGTGCGACGGAATCGAGGTTGCGACTTTGCGTCACATTTGGTCATACTTCGTCGTGCAACTGCCGGCAGGCGAGCACACTTTCCGCGGTCGGCACAAGGAGAACGAACTGTTCCTGGACCTCGTGGACGGTGAGGAGTACTATCTCGAGTTGGCCCAGATCATGGCCTACCCCGGCGGAGAGAAGATGGTCCGCAAAAGAACCCTGGACGGCCGCGCCGTGCTGGACAGCGGAAAGCTGAGTCCGGTGAGTACCGACGATGTTCTCGACGGTAGCAAAGTCATATTTCCGACTCGGCTGCCACCAGGCTCTAAGACGGCCAAATAGGCCAATCGGGGCATCTTCCGCTCACGAGAGCTTTGGCGCGCTGCTACCCCGAATCGGCGGGCTGCTCGGGGCCGAAGGATTGGCCCCGTGCGGCGCCACTATTTCCCGGCGCCGTTTTCGTCTTCTTCGTCCGACGCGCTCTCTTCGGGAGACGAATATCGACATAGGCTTATTTGTTGGCGCTTGCGATCATCGCACCTAGCAGAATGCCCCCGATCAGAAACAGGAGCCAGCTTCCTTCATTGTTGGGATACTCCCTGGTGATGATGTCAGAGATCCGATAGAAGTCTTGTGCCTCTGAGACGGTTAATGCTTGGCCCAGTTTTAGCCGCGCCACATAGCTCTGGAGCTGATTCACGTCGGCCTGTGAAAGCGGGTTCACCGTGGGCTTGATGTTCCTAAGAAAGTCAGGTATAGGTGCTGTGTCAAGCGCCGTGGTTATGACTTGAGTTCCTTGCTCAACCGTCATTGCATGTGCGGTGATCAGACTGGATATGATCTGTGGGACTGCCTTCAGAAGAGCGCGGTTCTGAAACTCCACCGTGCAGAGCCGGACATCGATGTGTTGAAGTTGAGTTTCCAGCCGCCAGAGAGTGTGGAGAATCCACACACCAAAGCCCGCAATCGTGACGACCGGGGTAACGAGTTGAATCCAGGTGGGCATGTTGTCCCCAGTGTACTCCTTTGGGTCGGCCCCCAAGGTTCCCGGCTCGGCTGGCCGATTCACTCCACCAGTTACAGGCAGGCTGCGTTTGCGGTCCACGTGGAACAGCCCGGCAGACCGTTTTCTCTTCGATGAGTCAGCGCCGCCGAATTTCTTCTCTTGCGGGCGTTGCGCCTGGCGCGCAGGGCAGAACGCAGATTCCTAGAAGTGGCGCCGGAGTTCACGTTTTCAAAATGGAACCTCGCCACGTCGCGAGCGGATGATGTCCGCGATTCGCCGCGCGTATTCGATCCGCTTTGATTTCGGCGTAGCATGGATGATTGCGCCTCCCTCATCGTGGCTGTGGCGCGCATGATGCGTTATCGCCCACACGTATTGTTTGAACGTCGGGACGCCGGAAGAGGGGTTGTACTGTTGGGTTGGCACGCCCGCGCCGATGCGCTTGAATGCGTACGCAAGCCGGGTATTGCAGGAACGGCAGCCATAGGCGAGGTTTTCCGGCTCGCCGTGGCTCTCGTCGCCGTCAAGGTGCATCACATCGAGGGGGCCGCGAGCGCCGCACAACACACAGAGCTTCGGCCCCCGGACAGCCTTTTGCGCGCGATACCTCTTCGCCCTGTCGCTTATGAGGTGCGCGGGCTTCGGGCTGCTGGGAGCCGAAGGAGTCGCCCCGTGCGGCACCGCTATTCCCCCGCGCCGTTTTCGTCTTCTTCGTCCGACTCGCTCTCTTCGGGAGAAACGATGTCGGCGACCTGGTCAAGCTGCTCTTGGAGGGATTCGTTCTCCTGCTCCAAGTCGGAAATCTCGTCTTTCAGGTCGGCAACTTCGGCCCGATAATCTTCGACCGTCTTCCTGGCCATGATGGCCCTCCGTGTGGGATTCGTGATCTCGAATCTCCGCCTGCCAGCGTAGTCTTCGACCGACTCGTCGCGGATCTCCTGGGCGCGTTCGGAATCGCCTAAAACCGTCTCGGTGAAACGTGCGGCTTTTTCCTTGCGGCCTTCGATCTGTTCGCGGCTGAGTCGCTTCACTCTTCCGGTTGTAGGCCAGAACCGCGACTGCTGTCCAGACGGAACATTTGGGGTGGGTGTTTGTTCGGCGATGAATCTTCGCGGTCGATTTCTTCGCCTACGGACGTTTGGAGCGGGAGCGCAGACCCGGTGCGGCTTTCTCAAAAATGCGGCGGGTTATCTTAACTGAATATAAGGGCAATGCCTCCGAATGCCTCAAGACGCATCTACGATGGCAGCCCGCGCGGAAAGAGCCACTCACTTCAAGCTGGAATACTGGCGGTGGACTTGGCGAACCCGGCTCAGTTCCGCCGCTTCGATTTCGACTGCGCTTCGATCCAGGTTTGGAGAGATTCTCGACGCACCCTTATCCTCCCGGCCACCTGTATGCTTGGGATTTCCCCGGCCCGAATCAGGTCGTATACGCTCGACCGGCCGAAACCGATCAGCTTTGCAACCTCTACCGGGCTGTAAAGCATCGGTTCAATGTAGCGCGCGGATTTTCGCATTTTCAGTCCACCGTATGATACAAAAAAGCGTCCATTCGCGTCCAATGTCGTCCGGCGCGGGCAGCGATTCCGCATCCGTGGCAGTTGGGTGCGGGCAAGCAGCGGTATCGAAAGGGATTCCGAGGTTTTGGGCGAGCTGGGCAACTTCGGATGGGCATTGGGTGGGCTTGGCG
>CAIRXZ010000044.1 GCA_903882645.1 uncultured Acidobacteriia bacterium
GCCAATGCCATCATCGCTTTGCGCTGCTGCCGCCTTAGCCACAGGTTCGAAGACTACTGGGAAACCCGTTCCCGAGCCGCCTGATTACCCACTTTTTTGTCGTGCACCCAGCCAAAACCGTGCCTTGTAGCGGTCGGGCACGTCCGGCCCTTACCTCGCGCCGAAGCCCTCTCCGCCAAATGCTCGCGCGAAGCGCGAGCCAAAGCTGATGGCTGACGGCTGATGGCTGACGGCTTTCTTCTCAGTACCGGTATTGGTCGGCCTTGTACGGTCCCTCGACCGGCACGCCCAGGTACGCCGCCTGCTTCGGAGTAAGGGTGGTCAGCTTCACCCCTATCTTTTCCAGGTGCAGCCGCGCCACCTCTTCGTCCAGTTTCTTCGGCAGCGTGTAGACGCCGGGCTCGTACACGTCCCGGTTCTCCCACAGGTCGATCTGCGCCAGCGTCTGGTTGGAGAAGCTGTTGCTCATGACGAAGCTGGGGTGGCCCGTCGCGCAGCCGAGGTTCACCAGCCGCCCTTCGGCCAGTAGGAAAATCGTGCGGCCGCCGGCGAACGTGTACGCGTCCACCTGCGGCTTGATGTTGATCTTCTTCGCGCCCGAGGCGTTCAGGCGGTCCACCTGGATCTCGTTGTCGAAGTGGCCGATATTGCAGACGATCGCCTGGTCTTTCATCTTCTCCATGTGCTCGAGGGTGATGATCTCGCAGTTGCCCGTGCAGGTGACGTAGATGTCGCCGCGGCCCAGCGTGTCCTCCACCGTGGTCACTTCAAAGCCTTCCATGGCGGCCTGCAAAGCGTTGATGGGGTCGATCTCGGTAATTACCACGCGCGCGCCCATGCCCCGCAGGGAGTGCGCGCAGCCTTTGCCCACGTCGCCGTACCCGCAAACCACCGCCACCTTGCCGGCCACCATCACATCCGTCGCCCGCTTGATGCCGTCGGCCAGCGATTCGCGGCAGCCGTAAAGATTGTCGAACTTCGACTTGGTTACCGAATCGTTGACGTTGATGGCCGGAACCAGCAGCGCGCCCGCTTCCTGCATCTTGTAGAGCCGGTGTACGCCGGTGGTGGTTTCCTCGGAAACGCCCCGCCATCCCTTTACGATCTCGCGCCAGCGGCTCGGGTTCTCCGCGTGGACCCGCTTCAGGAGGTTCTTGACGACTTCCTCTTCATGGCTGTCGGCGGGGAGATGCGCCCAATCGCTTCCGTTTTCCAGCTCATAGCCCTTATGAATGAGCAGGGTCGCGTCGCCGCCGTCGTCCACCACCAGTTGCGGGCCCAGCCCGCCGGGATGCGCGAGCGCCTGGTAGGTGCACCACCAGTAGTCTTCGAGCGATTCGCCCTTCCATGCAAAGACCGGAACGCCCGCCACGGCCATGGCCGCGGCCGCGTGGTCCTGCGTCGAGAAGATGTTGCAGCTCGCCCAGCGGACCGAAGCGCCCAGCTCCGCGAGCGTCTCGATCAGCACCGCCGTCTGGATGGTCATGTGCAGCGATCCGGTCACCCGCACGCCCTCCAGCGGCTTGCGGGCCGCGTACTTGCGCCGGATCGCCATGAGGCCCGGCATTTCGTGTTCGGCGATGGCGATCTCCTTGCGGCCCCATGCGGCCAGGGAGAGGTCCGCCACTTTGCAGTCGGTTTCGATCGGCGTTGCGACGCTCATTTTGCCATCCTCGCATCAAGAAATCTTGATATATTGATATTAGTTGTTTTCAGCCATGGCGTCAATCCTGAAATCGCTGCGGCTGGCGGCCGATCCGAACCGCCTCCGCCTCTTGCTGCTGCTGGAGCGGGAGGAGCTGTCGGTGGCCGAGTTGCAGGAGATCCTCGGCAAAGGCCAGAGCCAGGTTTCCACCAGTTTGGCCCTGCTCAAGTCGGCCGGGCTGGTGAAGGACCGGCGCACCGGCAAGAACTCCTTCTATCGCCTGAAAGCGCCCGCGCAACTGATGGAGCTGCTTCGGGACGCGGCGCGCGAGGTCCCCGAAACCGCCGACGACCGCCAGGCGCTCCGCCTCGTCTTGCGCAAGCGCCAGGACTCCATGCGCCGCTACTTCGACGAGCTGGCCGGCAAGTTCGGCCGCCAGTACGTGCCAGGCAGGTCCTGGAAAGGGATCGCCGAGGCGCTCCTCAAGCTCATGCCGCCCATGGTGATCGCGGACCTCGGCGCCGGCGAAGGAACCATCTCCCAACTCATGGCGCAGCGCGCCAGGCGCGTGATCGCCATCGACAACTCGGAAAAGATGGTCGAGTTCGGCTCGGAGCTGGCGCGCAAGCACAACATCGCCAACCTGGAGTACCGCCTCGGCGACCTGGAAGACGTCCCCATTCGCGCCGGCGCGGTGGACCTGGCCTTCCTCAGCCAGGCGCTGCACCACGCCAGCCACCCGGAGAGGGCCGTCGCCGAGGCCTGGCGCATTCTCAAACCCGGAGGCCGCATCGCGGTTCTGGACCTCAACCGCCATCGTTTCGAGGAGGCCCGTGAATTGTACGCCGACCTCTGGCTCGGCTTCACCGAATTGGAAATGGAGCACTACCTGAAGGCCGCGGGATTCAAGAACGTGGAGACGGCCATAGTCCACAAAGAGACCGAAGCGCCATATCTCGAGACCATGCTCGCGGTGGGAGAGAAGTAGGGCGCAGCATCGCGCGCTGCCTCGTGCTAGATTTGCATTTCCGAGTGAGATCAAAGACGGGACGGCGCCTTGCCAGCAACGAAATTCCTATTCTGGAACATCAATCGAAAGCCGCTCGCCGGACTGGTGGCCGACCTCGCGGAGATCCACGATACAGACGTCGTGGTGCTGGTTGAGTGCGCCACCGATCCCTCGTCCATGCTTCAGGCACTCAATCGAGGGCCTGAGACCGGTTTCCACTACCCGGGTGGTCTTTCCAGGCACATCACCGTTTTCACCCGATTCTCGCCGGAGTTTCTTCAGCCGATCTTCGAGAGCGAGCGAATATCGATTCGCCGTCTCGCCCTGCCGGCCCGGAAGCCTGTGCTGCTCGCCGCAGCGCACCTGCCAAGCAAACTGCGCTGGTCGGAGGAAAGCCAGCCGTTTGAGTGCATGGAGCTGGCCAGACAGATCGCGGCCGAAGAGCAACGGGCGGGCCACCAGCGCACAGTACTGGTCGGTGACTTGAACATGAACCCTTTTGAGACTGGGGTCGTCGGCGCCGCAGGCCTGAATTCGGTGATGTCGCGGAGGGTTGCGTCTCGTGGAACTCGAACAGTCCAGGGTCGTGAGTATCCGTTCTTCTACAACCCGATGTGGAGCCACTTTGGGGATGCCAGAAGCGACACCGCTGGGTCCTACTATTACGATGCGGGCGAGCACGTGAACCACTATTGGAACCTTTTCGATCAGGTGCTGCTGCGTCCGGAACTGGCGGGGCGCTTCGATCCCAGCCGCTTGAGCATCGTCAAATCGGTCGGCGGCTTCTCGCTCGTGACGGCGGACGGCAGGCCGGATCGCGTCAACGTCTCGGACCACCTGCCCCTGGTATTTGAGGTAGAATTTTAACGAGGACTTCCATGGCGGCACAACCGGACTTGTGGGGTGAGATCGCGCCTGCTGCGTTGCGCACTCCTCTTGCCGTATTGCGGGAGCAGGCGGCTTTGCTAGGCAGGAAGACGAACAATCTGGTCGAAGCGACGGTCAGCACAGGTGTATATCGGGGCGGGTTTCTTCACCGTTTCAACCTGGTCGTGCCGGCGCTGGACGGCTACACGTACGAGCTGTTCGCAGTCACGAATGGCATCGAACTTTACCCGGTAAGCCTCGCATACGGGAATTTATCCTTCCAATCGGAAGAGAAGTTTCTCGACTGGCTGCGACAAGAGTTGTCTTCGCCCAAAACGAAGAGGATTATCGCGAATCTCCTCGCCCAGGCCACCAGTTAGCGGCAGCCGCCTTATTCCCCCCCGCGGTTCAAATCTTCCGCCAGAATAATCGCTTCCGCCAGCTCTCTCATCGGCCGCCGCATCCGCCGGCTCTGGTTGCGCAGGTGCAGGTAGGCCTCCTCCTCGGAGATCTTGCGCTGCCGCTGAAGTATGCCCTTGGCCCGCTCCACCAGCTTGCGGGTCTCCAGTACGCGTTTCATTTCCTGCGTCTCTTCGAGCAGCCGGGCCTTCTCCTCTTCGAGCAGCGATGTCGAAATGGCCACGCCCAATTGCTCGCCGATGAACACCAGCGTGGCAATTTCCTGGGGACTGTGCCGGTGCGGTTCGCGGTGGTGCGCATTCACCACGCCGATGGCCTCGCCCTTGCTCACCAGCGGCGCCGAGAGGAACGCCTGGTAGGTGTCTTCCACCAGTTCCTGGAACCGCTTGAACCTCGGGTCGCCGGCCGCGTTGGCGCTCAGGGCCACCACGGATTGATTCGCGGCCACCCAGCCCGTCACGCCTTCTCCGATCTTGATGCGCAACGATCCCAGGGCCGCCGCGTGGGGCAATTGGGACGCCCGCAAGACCAGTTCTTCCGTCGGCCGATCGATCAGGTAAACCAGGCACGCGTCGCAGCCGGTGGCCTCCACCGCCAGTCCGATCGCGTCCCCCAGCATCTCGTCGACCGAGAGGTTGGAGCTTACGATGCCGCTGATCCGGTGCAGGATCGAAACATGCGAGTCCCGAGTATTCGCGCTCTCCACGGGGGCCATACCTTAAGCTATCCCCCGGTGGAGAAGGGCCGCAATCGAAAGTTTCTATCCCCACGATAAAGGCGGGGCGGACGATCGTTTTGCGTCGTCTGCCTCTTTGCCGGCGGATTGGCGGACCACATATAACGATGGTCCGCTCCACTGGCTTGTGCGGTCCTCAAGCCGCCGCGCGATGCGCCCGCTCGCGTAACACCGAGCTCATGACCCAGCGCACCTGGATGGTTTCAAACGGCGCGCCGCAATAGTCGGCCGCCCCGGCCTCCAGCGCGTTCAGCCACTGGACCGCGTCCGGCATGCGGGTCACCACCACGAACGGAAGATCCGGCGCCGCCCTCTTCAGCGCCGAAAGGTTCTTCTGAAAATCGGGGGTGTCCGCGCAAAGGAAGACCACGCGGGGCTTCGACCGTCTGCCCAACTCCTCGATGCAACCCCTGCGGTCGACGGTGTGCGTTTCCGAGTGCAGGATCCGGCTGAGCTGGCTCGCAAGATCTTGCGGAAGTCCGAGCAGAGCGACATGTGCCATTCTAAGCTCCTAAGTGAATGGATTTCTCGGCGGGGAGTTCGCGCGGATCGCCAGGGACCGGGCTGGATTCACTATATCCGATGCAACTGCCGCCGGTCCAATCGAAAATTTCGATGCGGGGATCGGACCGCGGCTGATAGTTCCCTCGCGGGGAAGAGCGGAATCGTTCACCCGGTTCATAGCATTGGGACTCTATAGGAGATGTCTGCCGGAAGGGGAATTATTCTCACGTATTTGTCACGCATCTTGCGCGGTTTGAGACAATAGTGTGCGGATATGAGAGTCGTCGCGTTCAACGGCAGCGCCCGGCGAGGCGGAAACACTGCCATTTTGCTTCGCCACGTGCTTGGCGAACTGGAAAAAGAAGGAATTGAGACGGAACTGGTGGAGATGAGCGGAGCCGGCATCCACGGCTGCCTGGCCTGCCGCAAGTGCTCGACGCGCAAGGATGGCCGCTGCTCGCAAACCGGCGACATGGGCAACGTTTACATCGAGAAGATGGCCGCGGCCGACGGCATCCTGTTGGGATCGCCAACCTACGTGGCCGACATCTCACCCGAAATCAAAGCCCTGATCGACCGCGCCTGCCTGGTGGCCCGCGCCAACGGCGGGATGTTCCGCCGCAAGGCCGGAGCGGCTGTAGTGGCGGTGCGGCGGGCCGGCGCGATCCATGCCTTCGACGCCCTGAATCACTTTTTCCTGATTAGCGAGATGATCGTGCCGGGTTCGTCCTATTGGAACATCGCCATTGGCCGCGAGCCCGGCGATGTGGAAAAGGACGAAGAAGGCATCGAGACCATGCGGGTCCTGGGCCGGAACATGGCCTGGCTGTTGAAGAAGCTGAACGGATAGGCCAGTGGGGCAGGCCATCGTTTTTTGTGGCCTGCCGGCGCAGACGACAAAAGACGATCGTCTGCGCCACCAAAGCTCTACGCCGCGACGGAAAGCCCGGCTTCCGGAAGGCCGCGCGGCGTCCTGAAGAACAGCAGCGGCGCCGTCCCGGCATCGAAGTCAATCGAAATACGATCGCCCCCGTGTGCTTGGCCGCTCGCGATCAGGCTGGAGAGCGGGCTCACGAGGTGGCGGTCGATTGCGCGCTTCAGGTGGCGCGCGCCGTACCGCGGGTCCGTGCCTTCGCGCAGCAGGAACTCCCTGGCCGGCTGGGTCAGCGAAAACGCGAAGGGCGCGGCGCTCGAATCCAGGATGCGCCGCCGCACGATCTCCAGTTCGAGATCCAGAATCAGGTTCAGTTCCGCTTCGCCCAGCGGCTTGAACACGACGGTCTTGTCGATCCGGTTCATGAACTCCGCGGTGAACCTCCGCCGCGCGGCTTCCACTCCGGCGCGCGAGATCTTGGCCTCCAATCCCGCGTCCACCGCGGCGGCGCGCTGGGTTCCGGCAGCCGCGAAACCCATCCCCGGCTGCAGAATCGCGGACATCTCGGCCGCGCCCAGGTTGCCCGTCATGAAGATCGCGGCGCGCGAAAAGTCCACGCGGCGGTTATCGCCCAGCGTGAGGGTGGCTTTGTCCAGGATGCCCAGCAGGAGGTTCCACAGGGCGTCGCTGGCCTTTTCGATTTCATCGAACAGCACGAAGCTCAGCTTGACCGCCGAGGTCCGCCGCTTGTCGAGCGCCTCCTGGGTGAGCAGCGGCTGCGTTTCGCGATGCCCCAGATAGCCGGGAGGCGAGCCGATCAGTTTGGAGATCTCGTGGCTGTGCTGGAATTCCGTGCAGTCGATCTTGATCGCCGCGGCGGCGCCGCCCGCCAGGCTCTCCGCCACAGCCTCCACCAGACGCGTCTTGCCCGATCCCGTCGGCCCCAGAAACAGAAAGCTGCCGACGGGCCTTCCCGGAGCGGACAACCCCGCCAGATAGGTCTGGTACACGTCCACCACCTGGCGGATCGCCTCATCCTGGCCCACTACCCGGCTGCGCAGGTCCTCCGCGAGCGTCGCAGCCGCCCGCCCGGTCCTGGTCGGATCCAACCGAACTGCCGCTTTGGCCATCTCGCCGCCTCCTCCTGGTTGTTTGGACGTGCAATCGGCTTCCCGCGATTCCGGCCGCGTATGAAAAGGGTCCCGTGGCCCAACTCGGGCCACGGCTCGGTGTCGCCTGCATGTGGAACCAATAACTTACGAACGTGCCGCGGCCCAACTTGGGCCACGGCGGCTGCTACGCCAGCCCCGACCGCTCCAGCAGCGCCCTCGGATCGGGCTCCCTGCCCATGAACTTCTTGTAAAGTTCGGCGGGGTCCTCGCTGTCGCCCTTTGCCAGGATCCGGTCGCGGAACTCGCCGCCGATTTCGCGGCTGAAAATCCCGCCGTCGCGGAAACGCGTGAACGCGTCCGCATCCAGCACTTCGGCCCACTTGTAGGAGTAGTAGCCCGCGCCATAACCCACGGGATCGGCGAAGAGATGCGTGAAACCGGCGATCATGGCGTGCCGCGGAGGCAGCGGCGCCGGGCTGAACTCCTGGATGATGCGCCGCGCGTACGCCACCGGATCGCCATCCCGCTCCGGCGAATAGCTGGTGTGCAGGAGCAGGTCCACCACGCCGAAGCCGAGTTGCCGCATCTGCGCGTTGGCCGCGCGGAACGTGCGCGCGCGCTTCATCTTCCGGAACAGGTCTTCGGGAATCGGAGCGCCGGTCTCCCAGTGCCGCCCGAACAGGTCGAGCGCGCCCCGTTCCCAGCACCAGTTCTCCATGATCTGCGAGGGAAGCTCGACGAAATCCCAGGCCACGTTCGTGCCGGCCAGCGACCGCAACTCCACCCGGCTGAACATGTGGTGCAGCAGGTGGCCGAACTCGTGGAAGATGGTCTCCACATCGCGGTGCGTCAGCAGCGCCGGCTTGCCGCCCACGCGCGGCGTCAGGTTGCCGCAGATGTACCCGAGGTGCGGGCGGAACCGGTCCCGCTCCGGACCGCCGGTGATGAGCGCGCCCATCCACGCCCCGCCGCGCTTGTTGTCGCGCGGATACCAATCGGCGTAGAAGCCGCCCAGGAACTCGCCGCCTTCGTCGCGCATGTTGTAGTACCGGACGCCGGGGTCCCACACCGGCGCGCCGGCTTCTTCGGAGACGCGCACGCCGTACAGCCGGCTCACCAGGCTGAACAGGCCGGCCACCACGCCCTCCAGAGCGAAATAGGGCCGCAGCGCTTCCTCATCGAAGTCGTAGAGCGCGGCGCGCTGCTTCTCGGAGTAGTAGGCCACGTCCCACGGCTCCAGCTCCGGCGCCTGGGGGCCTTCCACCGACCGGCGGAACGCCAGCAGCGCGCGGTTCTCCTCATGGAAGCGCGCCTCGGTCTTGGCCTTGAGATCCTCCAGGAAAGATAAGGCGCGCGCGCCGTTGTGGGCCATGCGGTCCTCGAGCGCGAGGTCCGCGAAGTCGCGGAAGCCCAGCAGGCGCGCCTTTTCCGCGCGCAATTCCAGGATGCGGCTCAGGAGCGCGCGATTGTCCCACGGCTCCTCGGCCCCGCGGACGGTGAAAGCCTCGTAGAACCGCCGGCGGATGGCCGCGTCGTCCAGGTAGGTCGTCACCGCGAAGTAGTCGGGGCCTTGCAGCGTGAAGCGCCAGCCTTCGCGGCCCTTTCGCTCCGCGCTCTCCCGCGCCGCGGCCACCGCCGTGGGCGGCAGCCCCGCCAGCCCGGACTCGTCTTCGATCGCCAGCTCGAAAGCGTTGGTCGAGTCCAGCACGTTCTCCGCGAACTTGGTGGTGATCTGCGTCAACTCGACATCCAGCTCTTCCAGACGCTTCTTGCCCGCGGGATCGAGATCCGCGCCGTGGCGGCGAAAGCTCTCCACCGTTTTCTCGAGGAATCGCCGCCGCTCGCCCGTGAGCCGCCCGCTTTCCGCGCTGGAAGCGAATGCCTTGACCCCCTGCCACAGGCCCGCGTCGAGCGGGATGCCCGAATAGAACGCGCTCACCGCCGGCTGCGCGGCGTTGAAGGCCGCGCGCAGCTCCGGGGTGGTGGCCACCGATTCCAGATGGCGCGCAACGCCCATGGCGTAATCGAGCGGCTCGGTCATCAGATCCAACGCCAGCATCGTGTTGGCGAAGGTGCGCTCGCCCGGTTCGGCGGCGATGGCCGCCAGCCGCGACCGCGCCTCCTCGAGCAGGCGCGCGACGGCGGGCTCCAGGCACTCCGGCCCGATGCGGTCAAAAGGAACCCGGAATTGAATGGAGAGAAGCGGATTCGCGTCGTAGGATTCCGGCATGGCGTTCAAATAACTAGTGAAGCTCTGCTCTAGACTGAAAGCCTGCAAACGCGACGCGGAGACGCGGAGTCCGGCGCGGAGAAGGCCCTACGGTATTTGTCGTCTCTGCGCTCTCCGCTTCCTCCGCGCGCTGGCCGCGGCGGCAATAGAATCGGCGGGGTTCCCAGGAGCCCTGGGACCGGCCGCTGAGCTGGTGGAGAACGCGGAGTCTTGCCTATCGCGCTCCCTCCGCGCGTTTCTCCGCGTCTCCGCGCCTCCGCGTCGAATAGAACTTGACTCCCGTTCATTTGCGTTCATCGGCGGCTAAGCGATCTTTTTCGGCAACGGAGCGGGCCGCGCAAGGCTCCTGAGGTATGCCTCGCGCACGATCGGCTCGGCGATGTCCCTCAACCGGGTCCAATGCAGGCTGCTCCCCAGTTCGCTGTCCGATCCGGCCGCCATGTTGGACCCGCCCCACAGCTTGACGTCCGGCAAGTCCTCCGCCGCCTGAAAGGCTTCAATCAGCTTCGGGACCTCGAACACGTCGTCATCGTAGGGCGAGCCGCGAATCACGCTGTAGGTGTATCTGCCGTTGGGGCGGGTGGCCACCAGGCTGATGAAGTTGGTGTAGCCCCGCGCGGCCAGCACCAGCCGGGAGTTCGGGTCGCCCTTCTCGTCCGCGATGATGTAGTTGCAGGGCGAGGCGTAGAGCACTTCGGGTTGCGCGGTGATGGGCGCGATTCCCGCCTTTCCTTCCAGCAGGTCCAGCAGCCGGTCGCAGACCCCCCGGATGGTGTTCTTGATGAGCGCGTCGTCGCCGCGCGTCTTCCCGAGCGTCCGCTGGCGCATGTATGGCTCGAAGATCCAGGTGAAGTGGTTGCTGACGATCTCGTCGAGATCGACCGGATAGAGCCCCCCGCACACGTCGATCTTGTTGTTGAACTGGACCACCTGGCGCAGCACGGGCTCTCCTTTCTGCTCGAGCAACTCGTGGTATTCCAGGATGAAGCACGCCAGGCACACGTCCTGGTCGGCGTTCCAAACGTAAACCGGTACCGGGCGGACCCGCTTGAGCCACCGCTCCATCAGGCGTCCCTGGCGGACCGCGATGTACGCCTGCATGGCCGCGCTCATGGTCGCCTCGCGGATCACCCCCGCGTGGTGGTCGAAGTGCACGTAGTGCCCGCGATGTCCCGGCGTGTCGTCGATGACCTCGAGGCCGATCGAGTACTCCGGAGCTTCCGCCAGGAACCGGTCCCAACCGGGAAAGCGTTGGGCGGACACGCGCAGCTCGATATCTCTGAAGAAACGGTCCATCCGGATCCCGACCCTGGGACTCTCGTAGCGACTCTATCGACGCAATTGTAACATCAGTGTCGCGCGGCGTTTGCGCGCGGCGCTTCCCGGCGGAACTCCGACCCGTTCGGACGGTTCGCGGCTCGAGTGTTTGAGTTTTGCCCATGGCGCCTTGCGTCCGAGTAGGATGTTTTGTCATACTAGAGGCGTGGTGCAGAAAATTGCCGTCACCTTGGAACAAAGGACCGTCGCCGATCTCGACCGATGGGTTCGGGAGGGTAGGTACGCGAACCGAAGCCGGGCGCTCCAATCGGCCGTGAACCTGCTGAGCGAACGGGAGAAGCGGACCCGGCTCGCGCGCGAGTTGGCTAAGATCGATCCAAGAGAGGAGACGCTGCTGGCCGAACAAGGTTTAGGGGACCACGCTTGGCCCGAGTACTGAGGGGTGAGGTCTATTGGGCGGACCTGAACCCCGTCCGAGGTCGCCAGCAGGCCGGGTTGCGGCCGGTTCTCATCCTCAGCCACGACCTGTTCAACAGGAAGTCCGAGACGGTAATCGCCATGGCGATTACAAGTCAGCCCCAGAAAGCTGGATTCCCGTTGACGATGGCGCTGCCGGCGGAAATGCTGCCCAAACCCTCCTGGGTGAAGATTTCGCAGATCCGAACGATTTCCCTCGATCGCCTCGGCGCGAGGATCGTGGCCTTCGGTCCTGAGATGCTGGATCAGTTGATAGATGGGTTGCTCGAACTGATTGGCTAGGCCTTGCCAGCCAGTTTCCCGAATTCCCGTTTTCTTGCCCCTGCGTTCTGTTTCCGGCGGCATTCCGGCGCATCTCGGGTTCGTGACGTCCCGTTCGCGTCATGCCGACAGGCCGGGGGAGCGGCCTTCCAGGCCATACCCGGGCTACTCCACCGTCACGCTCTTGGCGAGGTTGCGGGGCTGGTCCACGTCGCATCCGCGGCGCACCGCGATGTGATACGCCAGCAGTTGCAGCGGCACGATCTCCAGAATCGGCGCGAGCAGCTCGTGCGATGGCGGAATAAAGACGACGTGGTCGGCGGTCTTCCGGATCTCCTCGTCGCCCTCCGTCGCCAGCGCCACCACGATGCCCTCGCGCGCCTTCACTTCCTGGATGTTCGACAGCGTTTTTTCGTAAATGATCCGGCTCTCGGGGCTGGCCTTGTCGTGCGTCGCCAGAACCACCACCGGCAGGTTCTCGTCGATGAGCGCGTTAGGCCCGTGTTTCATCTCTCCGGCCGGATACCCTTCGGCGTGAATATAGGAGATCTCCTTCAGCTTGAGCGCGCCTTCGAGCGCGACCGGGAAGTGCGCGCCCCGGCCCAGAAACAGGAAGTCCGAGGCCCGGTGCAAATCCCGTCCCAGAGCTTCATAGACCGGGTCGTTCAGGAGGACCGTTTCGAGTTTGCCGGGTATCCGCAGCAGTTCCTGAACCATCGAGCGGGACGCGCTCTCATCCAGGCTGCCGTTGGCCTGGCCCAGGTACATCGCCAGGATGAACAGCGCGGTCAACTGGCACGTGAAGGCTTTCGTCGAGGCGACCCCGATCTCCGGACCCGCGTGCGTGATGATGGTCCCGGCGGCTTCGCGCGTGATCATCGAGCCGACCACGTTGCAGATCGCCAGCGTCTTGGATCCCTTGTGCTTGGCCTCGCGTTGCGCCGCCAGAGTGTCGGCCGTCTCGCCCGATTGCGAAACCACCACCGTGAGCGTGTCCTCCTGCACGATGGGATCGCGGTACCGGAACTCGCTGCCGTAATCCACCTCGACGGGAAGCCGCGCCAGCTTTTCGATCATGAACTTGCCCGCCAGTCCCGCGTGCCAGCTCGTGCCGCAGGCGATGATCTTCACCTGGCGGAAGCGCGCGAACTCCTCGGGCCGGATGTCCATCTCATCCAGGAAAATGCGCCCGGTCTCCTGCCCCACCCGTCCCAGCATGGTGTCGCGCACGGCGCGCGGCTGCTCGAAAATCTCCTTGAGCATGAAATGCTTGTAACCGCCCTTTTCCGCCATGATGGGGTCCCACAGAATATGAGTGACCTGGCGGCTCACCGGGCGGCCGTCGAAATCGCTCAAACGGACGCCGCCGCTGATGAGCACGGCCATGTCGCCATCGGCCAGGAAGAACATGTCGCGCGTGTGGTTGAGGATGGCCGGCACGTCGGAAGCCACGAAGTACTCGTCGTCGCCTATGCCGATCACCACGGGCGGCCCCGACCGCGCGGCCACGATCTTGTTTGGATCGGATCGCGAAATCGCCGCCAGCGCGAACACGCCGGCGATCTCCTTCACCGCCGCCCGCACGGCTTCCTCCAGGTTGCCCTTGAAGTGCTTCTCCACCAGGTGCGCGATGACCTCCGTGTCGGTCTCCGTCTTGAAGACGTGGCCTTCGGCCTGCAACTGCTTCTTCAGCGGCAGGTAGTTTTCGACGATGCCGTTGTGTACCACAACCACGTCGCCCCGGCAGTCGCGGTGGGGATGGGCGTTCTCTTCGGTGGGCCGGCCGTGCGTGGCCCAGCGGGTGTGGCCGATGCCGCAGGTCCCCTCAAGCGGGCTCAGCCGGATGGCATCCTCGAGGTTGCGCAGCTTGCCCTTGGCGCGCCGCACCTCGAGCTGGTCTCCGCCGCAATATACCGCCAGCCCGGCCGAATCGTAGCCGCGGTATTCCAGCCGTCTCAGCCCTTCCAGTAGGATTGGCGCCGCCTGGCGGTTCCCGATGTACCCGACAATTCCGCACATGGAACCATTATAGAGGCCGCGCCGGAGCGGACCCGCCCCGAAATCCAATCAATCCAAAACTTCGATCTGGTACTCTTCGATGACCGGGTTGGCCAGCACTTCCTGGGCGATGGTCTCGAGATCCTTCCGCGCCTGCTCGCGCGTCACGCCGGCGGCGATCGAGATATCGAAGAACTTGCCCTGGCGCACCTCCGCGATGCCGGCGTAGCCCAGACCTTGGAGCGCCGAGCGGACGGTCTGACCCTGCGGGTCCAAAACCGTGGACTTCAATGAAACAAAAACGCGGGCTTTCATGGGGAACCTCGATTATCGCACGGCGAATGGCCTGGGGCGTGCACAATGGAAGCAGATGACATTGAAGAACCCGCTCGCCCGCGCCATCGGCGTGTTCGATTCCGGCGTCGGCGGCCTCACCGTCCTCCAGGCGCTCCGCCGCCGCATGCCGCACCGCGATTTCGTCTACCTGGGCGATACGGCGCGCGTGCCGTACGGGCGCAAGCCGCCGGAAATGGTGGTGGATTTCGCCGTGGGAATCGCCGATTTCCTGTGCGAAATGGGCGTCGAGGGGTTGGTGGTGGCCTGCAACACCGCTTCCGCCGTGGCGCTGCCGGCGCTCGTGGAGCGCTGCCCTGTACCGGCGTGGGGAGTCATCGACCCCGGTGTGGAAGCGGCGACACGTGTTACCCGTTCCGGCGGCGTCGGCGTCATTGGCACGCAGGCCGCCATGGCAAGCCGCGCCTACCAGCGCCGCCTGGAGGCGCGCGGATTTCAGGTTTGGGCGCGGGCCTGCCCCATGCTGGTTCACGTGGTGGAGGAAGGCCTCGCCGAATCGCCCGAAGCCGGCATGCTGGTGCGCCACTACCTCAGCGGCCGTCCGCCCATCGACACGCTCATCCTGGGATGCACCCACTATCCGCTGCTGCGAAACGTCATTCAGCGCGCCGTGGACGAAGATGTGACCCTGGTGGATAGCGCCGAAGCCACCGCCGAAGTGGTGAGCCGGGCCTTGGAACGCGAGCCGCATCCCGCCGCGCGGGGCAGGGTAGTGCACTTCGTGACCGGAGATCCGGTGGCCTTCGCGCATACCGCCAAAGTAATCGGCGGAGTGGAAGGCGAAATCGTCCCGCTGCCCGTGACCGAATTGGCGGCCGCATAAACCACGCCGTCTGTGCGGGATACGCCGATTCTGCTCCTCGCCAAGTCTGGCGCCGCGGAGCCGGAAGCGCAGCCGGCCCTGGCCGAGTGCCCCCTGTGATTACGCTGTCACACATTGCATGACAGTTATCTTGGCGCTCAATACCCCCACTGGTACTAAACGGGGCGAAGACGACGCAAAAACGCTTTGCTTTCCAGGCAAAAGAGTATAGAATTACCTTGTCGGAAAGGAAATAGGTTTTGCGGCCTCTGAATGCTTTGCGTTTAGCTGCGTTCTTGGTGTGCTTTTTCTCGCTGACGGGGGTTGCCGCCGCGGCGCCGCTTCTATATATCGCCCCTTCGATAGGCCCGGATCCCTTCCTCTCGACGAGTTTCGACCTCTACTCGGCGGACGCGCTTTGGGCGCTCCAGCATAACCTCTCTTCTTTTGGCGTCGTGGGCCCCGGTTACTACTCGCAGCTCGGCGGCTTCTTCACCCCAAATGAGGTCATCGGGACCAACTTCTACTCCTGGCTGGGACAGGCTCCGCCGCCGCCGCTATACGCCAGTGAGTACGGCAACATGCTGTATTATGGCTTGGTCATTTATGGCAACGGTACCCAGTTTACTCTGAGCGACATCACCTTCAACGACGACTTCTACGGCAATATCGGACCGACCGAATTGCTTGCCAACGTCGCCTTTGGCGCCCGGCTGATCGGCATCAACTACGGCCCGGATGGTGTGCCCGGAGGGGGGGACGATACTATCTACAACGGCACGGTGGCCATCGGGACTCCTTCCACTCTTCTGGACGCGCTCTACTTCTCCGGTTTCGGCGACCAGTTCTACGTTGCCGGCCAAGGCAGCCTCGCCGCCAACCAAACCGCCCTCGCCGATGCCATCGCTGAGATCAATAATGCCTGCTGTGCCTATTCCACTGGAACCTACACCCTCACTTTGGGTGGCCATGCTTTTGTCATCGAGGGCACTCTCAATACGCCCGAACCGGGCACGGTGGCTCTCGTCGGCCTCGGCCTTGCGCTGGCAGGCGTGTTCCGGAAGCGGCTGAAGTAGACGCCGGTGGAAAACCCGATGCTCCCGCAGGCCGTAGTTGTGCAATCCGGCGCCCAGGTTTCCTGTCCCTTGCGGGACGAAGCGGCCATCCTCAATACCGTCACCGGATCGTACTATGGTCTCGAATCCATAGGCGCCAGGATCTGGGATCTGATTGTTCGTCCCCGGACTCTCGGCGAGTTGCGCCAGACCCTTCTGGCCGAGTACGACGTAGCGCCGGGCCAGTGCGAAGAAGACCTCCGGCGCTTCATCGCCGAGCTCGCCGGCGCCGGCTTGGCCGAGGTTCGCGATGGGCCGTCCGAGCCTGTTTCTTCGTCGCCCGCCGGGTGAGCGCCGGCCGGTTCTCGCGGCTCGAAACCCGGAGCGGAACCGCGGCCGCCGGGGAGCGGTTGGCATGGTTATTGCGCTGCGGGTCCTATGCGTGGCATCGAGCTGATCTATCGCCGGGACGGTTCCACACGCTCCCTCCGCGCTCCCGAAGGCCAGTCCGCATGCGGCCCGGGCGGCGTGTTGGAACTGGTCGCCGATGCCCGGCTCGATAATCGCGCGGATCTCCTTGCCGCCCTCGGCCTCGCCGCCCCGGAAGGCGCGTCCCTCACGGATGCCGCCCTGATCCTCGCGGCCTATGAACGGTGGGGTGAGGACTGTCCCGCCCGCCTTCTGGGCGATTTCGCCTTTGCCCTGTGGGACGCCCGCCGCCACTGCGTTTTCTGCGCGCGGGACCACGCCGGCATCCGGCAGCTTTCGTACTATTCGGACGGCCGTATTTTCGCGTGCGCCTCCGCGCCCGAGCGGTTGCCCGGCTTTCCCGGCGTTCCGGCCGAACCCGACCATCTCACCCTCGCCCGATGGCTCCTGGACCGCTTCCCCGATCCCGGCGCCACGCTTTACCGCGGCATCCGCCGCCTCCCGCCGGGCCATTTCCTGACCGCCTCCGAGGCCGGCGTCGTACTGCGCCGCTATTGGGACGCCGCCGATGCCGCCCCCGTCCGGCATCGCTCGGATCTCGACGCCATCGAGCAGTTCCGCGAGACCTTCGCCGCCGCCGTCGCATGCCGCGTCCGGAACGGCGGCCCGGCTGCCGCCACCCTTAGCGGCGGCCTCGATTCGTCCGCCATCGTCTGCATGGCGCGCCGTATCGCGCCGGATGCCATCCCGCGCGCTTATTCGCTGGTCTTTGACGCCCTTCCGTGCGACGAGCGGCGCTACATCGATGAAGTGTCGCGCTCCTCGGGCGTCGCCGTGGAGTTCGTCCTTGCCGATGACGCCGGCTTGCGCCTCGATCCCGGCGTCCCCGAACCTTTTCCCGGAGTACCCTGCGACGCCACCTTCAGCATGAACTTGCCCATGCTTGAGCGGGCGAAGTCCCAGGGCGTGCACACGCTCCTGTGGGGCTTCGGAGGCGACGAGTTGCTCAGCTCGGGCGACGCCTACCTGGCCGATTTCGTTCGCCGCCGCCGTTTCCGCGCCGCCGCCGAAGCCGTTTGCGACCGCGTCCGCCAGTACGGTCCCGTGGAACTCCCCCGGAGCGCCGCCGCCCTGGCCCGGCCGCTTGTCCCCGGCCCGCTGAAAGCCGCCGTCCGTCTCCTGAAGTCCCGCGGAAGCCGGCCACGCTGGATCCGTCCCGAGTTTCTTCGCGGCTCCGGCGCCCTGGATCCCTTGCCGGAGCCCGAACCGCGCTTCGGTTGCGAAGCTCAGGAGCTGATCTACCGTACTCTTAGTACTGGACGCTTATCCGCCCTCACGCTCCCAGGGGCCGCCGCCCTCGCGTCCGCCTTCTCCATGGAATTCCGGCATCCTTTTCTGGATCGCCGGCTGATTGAATGCGTCCTCGGGCTTCCGGCGGAGCGCGCGGAGCTCTTCGCCGGAAAACTGCTCCTCCGGGAGGCCCTGCCCGGCATCCTTCCGGAAGCTGTCCGGACGCGGCTCGATAAAACCGATTTTAGTCCGCTTATCCATTGCACAATCCGCGGGCAAAGTGATATAATCGGATCTCTGATCCGGGGAAGTGAACTGGCGCTGTTGGGCGCCGTTGATCGGAACTCGTTGGAGAAGGTGTTTCAGCGGTATTGCGATAGTCGTTCGGCCGCGTGCGGAAACGCAATCGCATCGTTTTTGCGGGCGGAGATGTGGCTTCGCGGTCTTCACCGGCGGGGAAGGAATCACTATGCAGCGTTCCGGAGTCACGCAGTCGAAGATGCTGGACAAGAAGACCTACTTGGCGCCTCGCCTGATCTCCTACGGTAGCGTCGCCAAGCTGACCAAGGCGAAGTCTGGTCCGCAGACCGACAGCTCCGGCGGCAAGTGCACCAACAACACGCCGCCCGTCAGGCGCTTCTAGCCTCGTCGGCTACGCTCATGGGTCCCGCGCGGAGGCATCGGGCGGGACCGCATATCTACGAAATTGCGGGTTTCGCCTTCGAGACCGATGAGTCTATCTCCGGGCTCAAGGCGTGCCGGAGTCGCCCCGTCGCGCGCTTCTCAATCTCCCAACCACGGCCGCGAGAGTGGCTTGCCGGAACGTGCTGGCATCATCGGGCAAATCTGCCGGACGGGCGGGCCTGGCCTGCCTTTGGCGCGGGAGACTCCACATATGTTTTGGATTTTGAAGGCGTTTCAGTGTACGCAATTTCGCGATCCGGCGACTCGATCGAAGCCGTGCCCGAGCCCGGCGCGCCTGTCGATGCCGTGCAACGCCTCTTCCTCGACCAGGTCATCCCGCTCCTATTGCACCTCTCCGGCCGCGAATGTCTCCACGCGAGCGCCGTCGTCACTGAGCACGGCGCCTGCGCCTTCCTCGGACCCGCCGGCGCCGGCAAGTCCACTCTAGCCGCCTGCCTTGCCCTTCGCGGTTGCCCGCTGCTCTCCGACGACTGCCTGGCGCTCGCCGGGCGCTCTCCCGGCGGCATCTCGGTCGTCCCGGGCCATCGCGGTTCCAGACTCTGGCCCGATTCGGCCGAAGCCTTGTTGGAATCCGGCGGCAGCCTGCCTCCGGTAGCCGGCAACCCGTCCAAGCGGCTCCTCGCTTCGCGGCGCGTGGCCGGCGAGCCTTCGCCGCTTCGCCGGATCTACCTCCTCACGCCCGCTCCACCGGGCGCCCCCGCCGCAATTACGCCAGCCAACATGCAGGAAGCCATCCCCGCGCTTCTCGAAGCCGCTTTCCGGATCGATCAGCGCGACTCCGAGTTGCTGGCCCGCCAGTTCCGCTTCCTCATGAGGGTCGCTGCGGAAACCCCCATCCGCCGGCTTCGCTACGCGCACGATTTCGCCGCCCTGCCGGCGCTGTGCGAACGCATCCTGGAGGAGGCGGCGACCTGATCCAGGCGCGTGCTGGCGCCTCACCGCGGCGTGATGAATTCGATCCCGGTGAATTCGCAGAACATCTCCAGATCGCTCAGCCAGGCGCCATAAACCAGCGCGATGTGATGCTCCACCGCCTGGCGCATCATCCAATCGACCAACGCCGCCGCGGACGGCTTCGGCCTGACCGTCGCGACGCTGCCGCGGATGCCCTCCGACGAAACCACTTCCCCGCCGGCCGCCGCCAGCGTCAGTTGCCCGTTCCTTGGCCGGAGCAGCTTCGCCAGCGTGACCGCTCCCGGCTTGAACGCGAACTCCACGGTCGCCCCGGTCCCGGTGCGCATGTGCGAGCGAATCGACGCCGTTTCCGGGGCCGCCGCCAGCGAGGGCGCCGCCGCCCCGCAGTGCGCCAGTTGAACGGCCCCCTCTTCTTCCAGGTAGGCCGTGATGTCGAAATTGAACGCCGGCGCATCCGCGAGGCGGCTCAAAATCCAGGTCGTGATGAGCGCGGTCAGGTCCACTTCACACGTGTTCGGAACCCCTTCCTCCGCCAGCAGCGCATGGGCCGCGCATGGCGTGATTTTGCGCCGGTCGCGAAGTTCCGGCCAGCAGCGCACGCAGTAGGCGTCCAGCGCGTTTTGCCGGATCGTCTCCTTCAACCCGGCGTAGAGGCGGAGGTTCTCCGTGAGCCGTTGCTCGTCAATCGACCGCTCGCCTCGGGCCAGGCGCATCAGGGATTCGGCGGCGCTGGCAGCCTCCTCGGGCGCGGACGCTTCGGCCGATTTCACGAGCGCATCGAGATCCAGGCGCACGGCCGTCGCGCCGAGCGCCGCGTGGATCGCCGCTTCGTCCGCCTCGACGTCGGCCATTCCGGGGCACGGGTCGCCGACAATTCCGAACCTGGCCGTTCGCAGTTCCCGCACCACCGCCGCCACTTTCGCCGTACGCAGAGCTTTCCCGGCATTGCCGGGAGTCACGCCGCCGACTTGGTACGTGAAGCGCTTCCCCATCCGCCGGATGTTCGAACCCGATGATGTCAGGCCGCTCATGGGGGAAGGCATCGGGATGTCTCTGTCGAGGTAAGGAAGCGCCCACAGGAGCATGGGGACGTCCATCAGCTCGCTGGCCAGCGCCAGAGTGATGTCCTCGGCCACCCACGTGCAGAAAAACAGAACCGCCAGGTCGATTTCGCTCTGCCTGAAGCGCCGCGCGGTTTCCACGGCGTCGTGGGAGTTCCGCGGAGTTTCGGCGGCGAGGACCTCGCAGCCGGACTGGCGAAGCGCGTCGATGGCGCCCCGCCGCGCCTCCGCGACCGCCGGCATCTCGTAGAACGGGTGGACGCACGTGACGAAGCCGATTCTTGGCCGATTCATTTGGCGCCTCCGGTCGTGCCAGGAAACATCATATCCTGTTGCCGGAACAAATCGATTTGGGGCAGGTGACAGTTGAGCCGGCGAGCCGGCGCGGCTTTTCCTGCGCCTGCCGCGAAACGGAGCGAACCTTTTTCATTCACCCCAACTTATTATTTTTTATCCCATTCAAACCAAACCACTTACGCAAATCGTCTACCCCGCCCCCGCCCGCTCGCCTGCTACTCTCAGCTTGGAAGTGAGTATGTCGTCTATCAAGCAAATACAGGCCAA
>CAIRXZ010000045.1 GCA_903882645.1 uncultured Acidobacteriia bacterium
GCTTCTGCCTCTACAAGATGGGCTGTCGCGGGCCGACGACCTACAATTCCTGCGGCGTGATCCGCTGGAACAACGGCGTCAGCTATCCCATCCAGTCCGGCCACGGCTGCATTGGCTGCTCCGAGGCGGGTTTCTGGGACAATGGGCCCTTCTACCAGCGCCTCGCCAGCTTCCCGGGCTTTGGCATTGAAACGACGGCCGACCAGATCGGCCTCGCAGTTGGCGCGGCCGCCATCGCGGGCGCCGCCGCCCATGCGATCCTGACCAACGTCCGCAAACATCATGACATCGGGGAACAGGCGGGCGAATCGGCCAGCCTCGCGCCGCCGCCCGCCGTGGCGGAATCCGACGAGCCGAACAAGGAGTGAACCATGAGCACACGCATCGTTGTCGATCCCATCACGCGCATCGAGGGCCACCTGCGCATCGAGGCCGAGGTCAAGGACGGCCGCATCACGGATGCCTGGAGCGCGGGCACCATGGTCCGCGGCATCGAAACCATCCTCCAGGGCCGCGACCCGCGCGACGCCTGGGCTTTCACCGAACGCGTCTGCGGCGTGTGCACCACCGTGCACGCGCTCGCTTCCGTGCGGTCGGTCGAGGACGCCCTTGGCATCGCGGTCCCGCCCAACGCGGAGCTCATCCGCAACCTGATGTTTTGCGCCCAATACATGCAGGACCACGTGGTGCATTTCTACCACCTGCACGCGCTGGACTGGGTGGATGTGGTCAACGCGTTGAAGGCCGACCCGGCGGAGACGTCACGCATCGCGCAGAGCATTTCGCACTGGCCCAAGAGTTCCCCGGAGTACTTCCATGACCTGCAGAAACGCCTGACTTCCTTCGTGGAAAGCGGCCAGCTCGGCATCTTTGCCAATGCCTACTGGGGTCACCCAGCCTACAAGCTTCCGCCCGAGGTCAACCTCATCGGCGTCGCCCACTATCTCGAAGCGCTCGAATGGCAGAAGGAGATGGTGAAGGTGCACACGATCTTCGGAGGCAAGAATCCGCATCCGAACTACCTCGTGGGCGGCGTGCCTTGCGCCCTCAACATCGACGAGGCCAATGCGATCAATGCGGAGCGGCTCGCCTATGTCGGCCGGCTGTTCGAGGAGGGCGCCCGCTTCGTGGAACAGGTCTATCTCCCGGACCTGCTGGCGATCGCGCCATATTATCTCGATTGGACCCAGATTGGCGGCGGCGTATCCAATTACCTCTGCTACGGCGACCTGCCGACCAATGGCTTCGCCGATGTGGCGCGCTTCAAATTCCCGCGCGGCGCTGTCCTCGACCGCGATCTCAGCCAGGTGCATCCGGTTGATCCGCATGATCCGGATGGCGTGCAGGAATCGATCGCCCATTCCTGGTATTCCTACCGCGGGGGCGAAAACAAGGCGCTGCATCCCTGGGAGGGCGAGACGAGGTTCAATTACACCGGTCCGAAGCCGCCGTATGAGAATCTGAACGTTGACGGCAAATATTCCTGGTTGAAGACCCCGCGCTGGAAGGGTCACGCCATGGAGGTCGGCCCGCTCGCGCGCATGCTGGTCGGCTATGCGTCCGGGCAGGAGGAGATCAAGGAGGCGGTCACCGAGACCCTCGCGGCCCTGAAGGCGCCGCCGGCGGTGCTGTTCTCGACCCTGGGCCGCACAGCGGCGCGCGGCATCGAGACGCGCCTGATCACCCGCTGGGCCATGGAATTCTACGGCCAGCTGATCGCCAACATCCGCAACGGCGATTCGCGGACCTTTACCAAGGAGAAATGGGAGCCGTCCACATGGCCCGCCCAAGCCCGCGGGGTGGGCCCGTCCGAGGCGCCGCGCGGCGCGCTGGCCCACTGGATCGTGATCAAGGATCAGAAGATTGAAAACTACCAGCTCGTCGTCCCCAGCACATGGAACGCATCGCCGCGGGACGCCACGGGCCAGCGCTCGCCGTACGAGGCCGCGCTCATTGGTACACCGGTGCATGATCCGGCCCAGCCGCTCGAGATCCTGCGCACGGTGCATTCGTTCGATCCGTGTCTGGCCTGCGCCGTCCATCTCTACGACGGCCGGGGCGCCAAGGTCGGCGAGGCCTCCACCAGTCCGGCGGTTTAAGAGGAGGAATCACCATGACTCCTGAAGCATCTCAGGCCGCCCTGTCCGCGTCGGCGCCCGTGTTCAAGCGGGTTTACGTCTGGGAGCTGCCGGTGCGCGTGTATCACTGGCTGAACGCCCTCTGCGTGCTTGTGCTCACGGTCACCGGCATTCTCATCGCCCATCCGCCGGCGTTCGCGAGCGCGACCGAGGCTTCGTTCAGCTACTGGTTCGGCGTCAACCGCTTCATCCA
>CAIRXZ010000046.1 GCA_903882645.1 uncultured Acidobacteriia bacterium
CCCGCATCAAGACAAAGAAAACCAGGGAAACTCTTGACGGATGTCGATCACTGTTTCACACTGAGAGAGCCCTGCGTCGCTTCGCTCCGTTCTGATCGGCATCAGATCGGAATGACTGATCGACATCATCGGAATGCGCAGCAGATCGAGCAGCAGGTCACCATACCGCTCGAAATCGCAATGAACGGCATTCCCGGAATGGTCCATCTGCGCTCGTTCTCCATCTTCGGGCTCTCCGACCTGAAGCTGATGTTCGACGACGATACGGACAACGGCTGGAACCGCGAGAGAGTTCTCGAGCGCCTGGCGCAGGCCAGCCTGCCGCCGGGCGTGACGCCGCAGATGGGAACCGACTGGAGCCCGGTCGGGCAGATCTACTTCTTCACGCTCCACAGTTCCAATCCCCAATACGACGTGATGGAACTGAAGTCGATCGAAGACTGGGTGGTCGAGAAGAACTTGAAGTCCGTGCCGGATATCGTCGACGTCGCCACTTTCGGCGGCCCGACGCGCGAGTATCAGGTGCGCGTCGATCCCAATAAGTTGATCGCGTACGGGCTGAGTCTCGCCCAGGTGGAGCAACAGCTCGCCAATAACAACGTCAATGCCGGGGGCAGCTTCCTCGAAGCCGGCCTGCAACAAATCAACGTCCGGGAAGTAGGGCTTGTCGGGAACGTACACGACATCGAGAACACGGTCCTCACGACTAAGAGCGGCACGCCCCTGCGCGTGAAGGATATCGCCGTCGTCGCGCAAGGCCCCAAGATCCGCCTCGGCCAGTTCGCCCGCGCGATTCGCCGCGAGGACGGCAGGATCGTCGACAACGACGACGTGGTTTCGGCGTGGGTTCCCATGCGCAAAGGCGCGGACGCGGAAGCCGCCCTTCTGGGACTCCATGCCAAAGTCGAGGAGCTTAACGATCACATCCTGCCGGCGGGCGTGAAGATCGTCCCGTTCATCGACCGCAGCGACCTGGTGCACCATACGACGAGAACGGTCCTCCACAACCTTACCGAGGGCATTATTCTCGTAGTGCTCATTCTGCTGCTTTTTCTCGGGAACATCCGGGGAGCGATCATCGTCGCTCTGACCATCCCGTTTTCGCTTCTGTTCGCCGCCACGTGTCTGAAGCTGAAAGGCATTCCCGCAAACCTGCTATCCCTGGGCGCGTTGGACTTTGGGATGGTCGTGGATGGAACCGTGGTGATGGTCGAGAATATCGTGCGTCACCTGAGCCGCCGGGGTGACGACAACCGGTCGCCGAAACAGAGGATCTTCGATGCGGCGCACGAAGTGCAGCGGCCGGTGTTTTACGCCATCGCGATCATTATCACGGCCTATCTGCCCATCTTCACGCTGCAGCGCGTCGAAGGCCGGCTGTTCAAGCCGATGGCCTGGACCGTGGCATTCGCGCTGCTCGGCGCTCTTCTGTTCTCAATCCTGGTGGCGCCGGTGCTGTCCAGTCTTTTCTTTGCCAAGGGCACGCGCGAGTGGCGCAACCCGGTCATGACATGGCTGACAGCGGGATACCGCAGTACGCTCCGGTGGGCCATCCGCCTGCACTGGATCACTGTCGCGGGGGGCGTCGCCAGTTTTCTCCTCGCGATCTATCTCACGACCAGCGGCGTGATCGGCTCGGAGTTTCTGCCGCATTTGGACGAAGGCTCGCTATGGGTGCGCGGCACTCTTGCGCCGAGCACGGGGCCCAGTGAGGGCATCCGGCTTGCGAATCAAGCGCGAATTCTACTGTGCTCGTTTCCGGAGGTCACCGAGTGCACCAGTCAAGTGGGCCGCCCCGACGACGGAACGGACACGACCGGCTTTTTCAATACGGAGTACTACGTCGGCCTGAAGCCCAAGGAACAATGGCGGCCGGCCTTTCACGAAGACAAGGACAAAGTCATCGCGGCCATGAACCTGGAACTCTCAAAGATCCCAGGCGTGCTTTGGAACTTCTCCCAACCCATAGCGGACAACATGGAGGAAGCCGTCAGCGGAGTAAAGGGAGAACTCGCCACTAAGGTATATGGGGAGGACCTGAGAGTTCTCGAAGACAAGGCCGATCGGATCGTCAGCATCATGTGCGGGGTGAAGGGGATTCAGGATCTCGGGGTGTTTCGCGTCCTGGGCCAGCCGAATCTGAATGTCACGGTGGACCGGCGGCAGGCCGCCCGTTACCAGATCAACGTAGCGGACGTACAAGACGCCATTCAGACCGCCGTGGGCGGCAACGCCATCACGCAGGTGTTACAGGGCGAGGCGCGCTACGACCTGGTTGTGCGCTATCTCCCCCAGTACCGCGACACGAAGGAGGCGATTGAGAACATGCGCCTGCTGTCGCCCGCCGGCGAACGGGTTTCGCTCGCGCAACTCTGCAGCCTCGAAGTGCGGGACGGCGCTTCCGAGATCTACCGCGAAGGAAACGAGCGATATATCGCGGTCAAGTACAGCGTGCGCGACCGCGACTTGGGCAGCGCGGTGGAGGAGGCCATTCGGAAGGTGAGCGCGGGGATCCAACTGCCGCGCGGCTATCACATTACCTGGGAGGGCGAATACGAGAGCGCGCAACGCGCCCGGGCGCGCCTGTTCATCATCGTGCCCCTGACCATTCTGCTGATATTCATGATCCTGTACACGATGTTCCGCTCTTTCAAATGGGCGGCGCTGATTCTGGCGAATGTGATGGTGGCATCCGTCGGCGGCTTGCTCGCGCTTCTGGCCACGCACACCAACTTCAGCGTGTCCTCGGGCGTCGGCTTACTGGCGCTCTCCGGCGTCGCGGTTCAAACCGGGGTGATCATGCTCGAATACATTAACCAGCGGCGCGCGCGCGGCGCCTCGATAGAAGAATCCGCCATAGAAGGGGCTGTTTTGCGGCTGCGGCCTATCATGATGACAATGCTGGTGGCTACTCTGGGGCTGCTGCCCGCCGCGTTGTCCCACGAAATCGGCTCGGATTCGCAGCGGCCGTTCGCGATCGTGATCGTGGGAGGTCTGATGGCGGCCTTGGCAATGAGCATTTTTTTGCTTCCGACCCTGTACGTGTGGGTAGCCCGCGACGGCGATACGCTCCCGAAGGCTGAGGCGCAGAGCGGCCAACGGTCCGTACTGAAATAGCCTGCCGTCAGGGAGCGGCGCTGTCACAGCCCGTGATAGCGGCGGAGTGATAGCATTGACTTTAGGGGGCCGGCGGAGCGTCTGTCCCGGTCTAACGCGAGGTGGAGATGCTCAAAAGACTCGGCTATCTGGTCTGCGCGGCGCGCCTGCTGACGGCGGCGCAGAGCACGGATCCTCTTGGGGACCTGAGCGAGGCGTTTCAGGAATTGGCCAGGAAAGTTTCCCCGGCGGTGGTGAAAGTGCTCGTGACGGGGTACGGTCCGGTTGCCGATGAGGCGCACGGCAAAGCGGCCTTAATCCGCCGGCAGCACTCCATCGGTTCCGGGGTGATTGTGGATCCCAACGGATACATCGTCACCAACGCCCACGTGGTCGAGGGAGCGCAGCAGGTGACCGTGGTCTTGCGGCCGGGCGGCGGCGACGGGGGCGCCACCACGGGCGCGGCGCACAGCCGGACTTGGAAAGCCACTATCGTCGGGGCGGACCAGACCAGCGATATCGCAGTTCTGAAGGTGGACGCGACGGGCCTGCCCACCTTGCCCATCGGCGATTACGGGCAGGTCCGCCAAGGCCAGGTGGTGCTGGCCTTTGGCAGCCCTGAAGGGTTGGAAGACTCGGTCACGATGGGAGTGGTCAGCTCGGTGGCGCGACAGCCCGATCCGGACCAGCCGATGATTTACATCCAGACCGACGCGGCCGTGAACCCGGGAAACAGCGGCGGGCCGCTGGTCAACGTGGCGGGCGACATGATCGGCATCAACACGTTCATGCTGACGGAGTCCGGCGGCAGCCAAGGCACCAACTTCGCGATTCCGAGCGTCATGGTCAGCTTTGTGTATCACGAGATTTTGACTCATGGCCACGTGCATCGGCGCGTGCTGGGCATTCATCCGCAGGCGGTGACCGCGGCGTTGGCAGGCGGCTTGGGGCTGACCGAGGAGCGAGGGCTGATCATCTCCGACGTGCTGCCGGACGGGCCGGCGGCAAAGGCGGGCGTCGAGATCCGCGACGTCCTGTTGCAGTTGGACGGCATGCCCGTCAACAGTCTTCCGGATTACGAAACGGCCTTGTATCGCGCCCCGCATGGAGATGCGGTCACGCTGGATCTCCTGCGCGGTTCGCAGAAGCTCAGTCTCACAGTCCCAGTGATCGAACAGGCGCAGCGCGAAACCGACGACTTGGCGGCGCTGGTGGATCCGAGGAACAGCCTCGTGCGGGGGCTGGGCATTCTCGGGCTGGAGGTTAGCGGCAAGATCGCCGAGATGATCGAGGGTTTGAGAATCGACTCCGGGGTGGTGGTGGCGGGTATAGCCGCCGAAGCGGGCCTGGAACGCGGTCTCCAGCCCGGCGACATAATCCATTCGTTCAACGGCGCGCAGATCCGGACTTTGGCCGGGCTGCGGGCGGAGCTGGCGCGCCTCAAGCCGGGCGACCCGGTGGCGCTGCACGTGGAGCGCGAAGGCCGGCTGATGTATCTTGCCTTCGAGATGCAGTAACTGCGTTCCCGCGCGGCGCGCTGGCGGAGTGGTCCGCCGCGCGGCGAATACAATTGCGACGGTACAGAGTCGCCCAGCCTGAAGGGTTTGGCCCGGCGCCGGCCCTTGGCCGCCTGGATCGGGCCGGGTTGCGGCGCCGCGCCGAACCGGCATTCGCGCGCATGACAAGGTGCTTTGCTCAACAATTCTCTAAGGACGTAGCCCGAAAGAGTTCCCCCATTCGGCGCGGCGGTTACGTCAATTCCGGTATGAAAGGCACTCATCCTCCCTCCGTGCGTTCCGCGGCGGCGCCACGGCGGAGCGCGTGTTGCGGGAGGAAAAGGCCGTGGAACTGGCGCGCTCGGCGGCTTGACGATCCTCGCCGTCGCGGAAGCCCGCGCCTGCGACGGGCCGCGAGGATCGAAAAAGTGCAGCGATCCATCCGGCGCTGCATCAATAGAGAAGGCGATCGAAAGGAGCCGGGAATGGGCCTGTTGCGGATGCGGATTGTATTGCCGGCGATGCTGGCGGCGACCAGCGTACTTGCGCAGGAACAGCCTGCGTATTCGGCCCTTCCCGGCGAAGCGCCGATTCCGCTGGAAGCGAGTCCCGCGGTTCCCGCAAAAGCCCCGGACTTGGAACCGCCTGGAGGCAATCGTGTGTTTGGCGTCCTTCCGAACTATAGAACCGCGGACGCGTCGCAGGAAGGCACGGTGCTTTCGGCTGGTCGGAAACTCGACATCGCCAGCAAGGATTCGTTCGATTATCCGCTGGTGGCGTTGGCCGGGGCGCTGGCGGGGCTGGGGCAGTTGACCGGTCAGAATCCCTCCTTCGGGCAGGGGATCGAGGGATACGGGCATCGCCTGGCCACCAGCTATGCGGATCAGTCGCTGGGTAACATGTTCACGGAGGGAGTGTTCCCGGTGCTGCTGCACGAGGATCCTCGATATTTCCGGCGCGGAAGCGGGAGTACAATGTCGCGCGTGGGCTACGCATTGACGCGAGTGTTCGTGACCCACAAGGATTCGGGGGACGCGCGCTTCAATTATTCGGAGTGGCTCGGAAACGCCAGCGCGGTGGCAATTTCGAACACGTACTATCCTGGCGGCTTCACGCTTGCGGGCAATGGGACGAAGCTCCTGATGCAAGTAGGGACCGACGCCGTGTCCCAGGTTCTTAAGGAATTCTGGCCCGACATCAAACGCCGGATGTTTCGCAAAACGCCGGGCTAGGTCTTCGACCGCGTCATGTTGCGCTGTTGCGGGCAACCCTGTGGGCCGGCCGCCGCGCGCGCGTATCTTGGATGTCCCACGGCGCCCCCGGCGGCTCAGAATCTGAGCTCTTCCGCCGTGAATTGCAGATCCCGGTCGAGCACCATCTCCATGGTCGTGCCCTTGGGCAGCGTCGCATCCGGACCGCGCGATCCAAGAACCGCGGCAAGGCCCGCAACCGCGCCCGCCGCTCCGGCGATGCCCGGGCCGGTCCCCACGTGTCCCGCCGCCCTGCCCACGATGGAGCCAAGGCCCACCCCCATGCCGGCGGTTTGGCCGATATCACAACGCGCCGGCCGGCGCCTTCTTCCTGGGTATTCCCTTGGTGTGGCAATCCCCGCACTTCACCCAGTGAATGTTGTGTTTGCTGTTGGACGAGGCGAACGTGGTGTCCATCTTCTCGACGTCCAGGCCGCAATTCGACATCTTGGGATGGCAGGACGCGCAGGAAGCCCGCGTCTTTTGGCCGTGCTGCGCGTGGCAGGCGAGGCAACTGATGCCTTCATGCACTCCGATTCCGGTCCGGTCGTCGCCGCTCGCGACCTGCATGGTGGAAACCGGCGCGTGGCACTGGTAGCAGAGCGCCTGGCGCTGGTCCTTGCTCATCCTGACGGGGCGGTCCCCTTCCAGCATCTCGGGAATGGGCATGCCGGCAACCGGCATGTAGCGCTCGGTGCGGCGGTCGAACAGCGCCAGCGAGGGCCGTGCGATTTCCTGCGACGGGCCGGGCACGCGGCCTTCCACGCCGGCCTTGCTCATCGGCTGGCCTTCCCGATGGACCTCGTGACAAGTTACGCAAGGCATGGAAGGCATGCCGCCAAGTTCCGCCCGGATCATACGCCAGGGACCCTTGCGGTCGATTGGCGCGATCAGGTCGCCGATTCCGCCTTCGAATTGCATGCCGTGGCACCGCAGGCAGTCGTCGATCGGCAGGTTCTCCGTGTTGTGCTTCTTGTCGAGGAAGATGCGCGCGTAGGTGGCGCTGTGCGGGCCGGACTGCCAGGCTGCGTACTCCTGGCGGTGACAGCTCTTGCATCGCTCCGTCATGGCTTGCGCGAACTCGTTTCCGAAGCCGATCTGGTCCGGCACATCGCCCCGCAGGTGCGCGTAGGCGCGCGCGACGTTGTTCGCATGGAACGACGCTTGGGCGGTGAATGCTCCGCCATGACAGGCCTCGCAGGCAATGCCGCGGTGGCTGGACCCGCGCCAGTCGTCGTATAGAGATTGCATCTCGTGGCAGGACGCGCAGCGCCTTCCGCCGCCGGATTCGAAGTAGAAAGTCGTCGCCGGGACCATTAGAATCACGGCCGCGGCGAGGAGAGCGGTTATCAGGAGGATACTCTTCACGAGCGCGCCTTCGATCCCTTCCATGCCTTCAACAGATTGCCGGAAGCGCGGTATGCGTTCGCCAGGATCGTCAAGGCCGGGTTGAAGCCGCCGTTTGTGACGTGGACGCTCGCATCGATCACGTAGACGTTGTCTACTTCGTGGAGCTGGCAGTCTTTGTTCACCACCGACGTCTTCGGGTCGTTGCCCATGCGGCAGGTGCCCGCCTGGTGCTGCCCGCCGCTGAGGGAAGCTCCAGGCAGGCGCTTCCAGGTCCGGATGGCGCCGGCCTCTTTAAGCCATGCCTCGGCCTTGGCGGCGGCGAACCCGGCGATCTCCAGCGTGTGCGGATGCTTGCCGCCGGAGAGGCGCGCCACGGGAATTCCCCAGTAGTCCTTGACCTTGGGGTCCGCCTGTACGCGCGCGTCGAAGACGGGCATCTCCTGCACCGGCCCCATGATGGAGATGGTCCGCCGGTAAGCGTTGCGGACGAAATTCTTGTGCTCCGGACCCCACTGCGGGACCCCGGCGGGAACCGCGCTGAGGAACTGGTAGGGCAGGCGGATGAACTCGTTGGCCAGCATGGCTCCGCCGGCCAGCCCGGGGTTGCCGTGATTGTAGTCGCAGATGGCGATCCCGGCGCCGGGACCGAGGTCGTCGTAGACCTCCTGCTCGAACAGCCCGATGGCGGCCGGGTACGTGTGCGATTGCAGGTTGCGGCCCACCCAGTCGTAGCGGTTCCCCAACCCGTTCGGAAACAGCCTGTGTTTCGTGTTCAACAGCAGCCGGGCCGATTCGACCGCGCCTCCGCACACGATCGCCAGGTCCGCCGTCTGCTCCTGGAGCCGGCCGTTGGCGTCGAAGTAGGCCACCCCCGTGGCGCGGCCGCGGGCGTCCAGCAGGATCTCCCTGGTCATGCAATCGGTTCGCAATTCGCAGTTGCCGGTGGCCAGCGCCTCGGGGATCACGGTGTTGTGCGTCCCGTTGCGGGCGTTCACTTCGCAGGCGAAGCCTACGCACCAGCGGCACCGCATACAGGACCTTCTTCCGTTATAGGGGACCGTGTTCCGCAGCATCGGAATATCGAACGGGTGCAGGCCGAGGCGCTTCGCGGCGGGGGACAGAATCCGGTACTCGCGGTTGGGCGGAAGGGGCGGCATGGGGAGCGGCTTGCGGCGCGGAGCCTTGAAGATGTTGTTCGAGACGTCCCCGGACACGCCCATCTCCCACTCGGCCTTCTCGTAGTACGGCTCCAGGTCGAAGTAGTCGATCGGCCAGTCTTCGAGCGTGCTTCCGGCCACGGCGCCATACGTCGAGCGCATGCGGAAGTCTTTTTCCATGTAGCGCCATGCCATCGCGCCGTAGCTGAAGGTGCCGCCGCCCACGCAAGCGGCGTTATTGCTGTAGGCGCCGTCGCTCGCCACGACGACCGTCTCGCGCCCCTTCCCGTCCACGGCCACGCGCGGGTTGCGCTCGTCGTCCGGGCCGAACTTGGCTCCGAGCACCTGGGTGCGCTGGTTGCAGAGATCGTCCTTGCGGCAGTCCGCCGCCGAGTACCACCTGCCGCGCTCCAGCAGCGCCACGCTCAGGCCCGCCGCGGAGAGTTCCTTCGCCACGACTCCTCCGCCGGCCCCGGCGCCCACGATCACCGCGTTCACGTGTTTGAGCGCCATCGCGTCACCCCGCCTTCGGATCGTCGTAGTGCTGGCGTCCGCGCACCGGCGGCAGCGGCAGGCCCAGCATTCTCCAACTCGCCATGTTGCGGTTGCCGCCGTGACGCGGGTCGCCGTAGAAGCCCTGCATGGCGTGGTTGAGAACCAGGTTGAAGAACGCGCCGGATTTCGCCCCCACTTCCGTCAGCGCCTGGGTCTGTTGATCGGGCGGCAATTCCGCGAAGCGCTTGCCGAACCTGGCGCGGCTGACGGCATCGACGCCGGCAACGCCCTTCCGGTAGGCCGCCTGATGCTTTTTGAAACGCTTGGCCAACTGGATATCGATGTAGTTGACGACGCCGGCGGCGTGCGCGCCGGGGTCGCGATCCGCGGGTATGATCCGCTCGCAAATGGCGTCCACCGTTCGGGCCTCTTCCGCGGTGAAGAACCGCCAGCCCTCGCCGGTCCCGCCGCCACCGCAGGAAATCGCCGCTCCCCCGGCGGCTGCGGCCAATCCCGCACTCAGGAATGTCCGGCGCTTCAAACTGGGTTTCTGGTTTGGCATGACAATAGCAACGACGAGTTGCGCGGACAGCCATTGTAGCCGATATTGGCGCGGGGCCGGGCTTTCAGCCTGCCGCCTTTCAGCCTGCCGCCGGCTTTCCAGCTGGCGTTCTTCGCGTCTGTCGCGCCGGAGCGCGTGCGTGGGCAGGCGAAAAGGCTCAAAAGAGCGTAAAATCACTGTTCCGGCGCCTTTTCAACAATGTACACGCCGTACCACAGCAAGTATTGGGCGGCTGCCCTGACCTGCAAGGGTGCCGCCGGATCGATCGACAGCCTCTCTCGATCCATTGCGGGCGCGAAAGTCGACCTGAATCCGCACCAGGTTGACGCGGCGCTGTTCGCCATCCGGTCGCCGCTGTCCAAGGGCGTGATCCTGGCCGACGAGGTAGGCCTCGGCAAGACCATCGAGGCGGGCTTGGTCCTGAGCCAGACCTGGGCCGAGCGTCGCCGGCGGCTGCTGGTCATCGTTCCCGCCACCCTCCGCAAGCAATGGCAGCAGGAATTGCTGGAGAAGTTCGCGCTCCCCTCGACCATCCTGGAATCCCAGACCTACAACATCGCGCGCCGGGCCGGCAATCCAAATCCTTTCGAGCCCAAGGATCAGGTCGTAATCTGTTCCTATCACTTCGCCGCCGCGCGGTCCGCCGAGGTTCAGGCCGTGAAGTGGGACTTGGTCGTCGTCGACGAAGCGCACCGCCTGCGCAACATTTACAAGCGCACCAACAAAATCGCCTCGGCTGTGGCGGAGGGTGTCGGCAATTCACCGAAGATCCTGATGACGGCCACCCCGCTCCAGAATTCCCTGATGGAGTTGTACGGCCTCGTGAGCGTCGTGGACCCGCGGGTGTTCGGCGATTTCTTCTCGTTCCGTGAACAGTTTCTGAAGAACGGAAGCGAGGACAACAGGAATTACGACCTCAAGGAGCGCCTCAAACCGATCTGCACCCGAACACTCCGGAAACAGGTTCTGGAGTACATCCGCTTCACGCAGCGCATCCCATTGACGCAGGACTTCCTTCCGTCCGACGACGAACAGCGCCTCTACGATCTGGTCTCCGGTTACCTCCAGCGCGACATCCTCTTCGCGCTCCCCGCAAGCCAGCGCAGCCTGCTCACGCTGATTTTGCGCAAACTGCTCGCTTCATCGACTTTCGCCATCGCCGGCACGCTGCACAGCCTGATCCACCGCTTGCAGGCCAAGGACGCCGCCGAATCCGCACTGAACGAAGAGGACTTCGAGGCCATCGACGAACTCGCGGACGAATGGGAAGGCGAGGACACCCCGGAATTCGATCTTGAACACAGCCCCGATCTTCTGCGGAAGGAATTGGAGGAATTACAGCGGTACGCGGGCCTCGCGGACGCCATCAGGCGCAACTCCAAGGGCGACGCCCTGCTCTCCGTGCTGGAGACCGCGCTCGCCAAGGCGGTCGCGCTCGGCGCGGCGCGAAAGGCGGTAATCTTCACCGAGTCGCGGCGCACCCAGCGCTACCTGTTTGAACTGCTTGGCCAGGCCGGATACGCCGGCCAGACCGTTCTCGTCAACGGCACGAACACCGACCCAGGCTCCAGAGCCATCTATGAAGCGTGGCTGGAGCGGCGCCGCGGCACCGATGCCGTCTCCGGCTCGCGGTCGGCGGATACCAGGGCCGCGATCATCGAGGAATTCCGGGATCGCGCGACAATCCTGATAGCCACCGAATCCGCCGCCGAGGGCGTGAACCTGCAGTTCTGCTCCCTGGTGGTGAACTACGACCTGCCGTGGAATCCACAGCGGATCGAACAGCGCATCGGCCGCTGCCACCGCTACGGCCAGCAACACGATGTCGTGGTTTTGAACTTTCTGAATCGCCGCAACGCCGCCGATCAGCGCGTCTTCCAGTTGCTCTCGCAGAAGTTCCGGCTCTTCGACGGAGTCTTCGGCGCCAGCGACGAGGTGCTGGGGGCGCTGGAATCCGGCGTGGATCTTGAGAAGCGCATCGCCCAGGTTTATCGGGAATGCCGGACGGCGGACGAGATTCAGGCGGCGTTCGACAAGCTTCAGGCCGATCTGGACACCCAGATCGACGCGCGTATGGCCGATACGCGCCGAAACCTGCTGGAGAATTTCGATTACGAGGTCCATGAGCGGCTCAAGGTCTACAAAGACCAAGCCTTGACGGCCCTCACCGACCGCCAGCGCTGGCTCGCCGGCGTGGCGCGACAGGAACTCGGCACCGCCGCCGAGTTTTTCGACGGTTGGCGCCGGTTCCGCTTCTCCGGCCTTTGGTGGGGCGGACCCCCTGGTCCGCGGCCGACGCCCCCGTCGGCCCCCGGCCAAAGGCCGGCCAGGGGGCCGGCCGCGGACCAGGGGGTCCGCCCCACCCTACCCTCCGATAACGCCCCTCCCGGCGTGTACAACCTCGATTGGCGGGATGCGGAGGGCCGGAACGAGCACTTTTTCCGTTTGGAGCACCCGCTGGCCCAAGCGCTGGTAGGTGCGGCGCTTGCGCGGGAGTTGCCTCCGGCGGCGGTTCGCTTCAGTTATGGCGCGTTTGGCCGGCAAATCGCCCTGTTGCGCGACAAGATCGGCTGGACCGGCTGGTTGGAGGTCTCGCGGTTAACGATTTCGTCCTTCCGGACCGAGGAGTTCATCCTCCTTGCCGGCGTGACCGAATCCGGCGAGTGCCCGCACGCCGACTTCTGGAAGAAACTCCTGCTCCTGCCCGGTTCCGCCGATCATACGGAATGCGGCGATCCACCGGCCGATCTGGCCGCCGCCCGCGACAGTTGTCTGACGGAGCGCCTTACCGAAGTCAGTGAACGGAACGGCAAGCACTTCGACGAAGAGGTAGCCAAGCTGGACCGCTGGTCCGAAGACCTCAAGCTCGGCTTGGAGCAGGAAATCAAGGACCTGGATAAAAGCATCCGGGACGCTCGCCGGCAGTCGGTTTTGGCCGTTCGGCTGGAGGAAAAGCTGGAAGCGCAGAAAGCGCTGAAAGCCTTCGAATCGGCTCGAAACACGAAGCGGCGGGAGCTATTTGAGGCGCAGGATCGGATCGATGCGCAACGGGACGAGTTGATTTCGCAGATTGAGCGGCAAATGCAGCAGCGGCGGGAAATCCAGCCGCTATTCACGATCCGCTGGACGCTAGGGGAGTAGGCAGGAAACGAGATGGCCCAGAAACAGAAGTTGGAGTTGACCTGGATTGGCAAGGAGAAGCGGGCACGCCTTGAGCCCCGCGTGCTGATCGAGGACACTGCGAGGAGTTACCACGCGAGGCAGCGCGTCTCCGACAAGGACATCTTCGACAACCGGCTGATCTTCGGCGACAACCTGCTGGCGCTGAAGGCGCTGGAGCAGGAGTTCGCGGGCAAAGTGAAATGTGTGTTTATTGATCCTCCCTACAACACGGGGAGTGCCTTCACGCATTTCGACGACGGACTCGAACACTCTATCTGGCTATCGCTGATGCGCGACCGACTTGAGTTGATTCGCCAACTACTTTCAGACAATGGGTTGCTATGGATTGCGATTGACGACCACGAGGCGCACTACCTGAAAGTTCTGTGTGATGAGGTCTTTGGGCGGGACAATTTCTTGGCCGATGTGATCTGGGAGAAAGCCGATAGCCCACGATCGGACGCGGCATATTTTTCCTCAAGACATGATCATGTTTTCGTTTTTTGCAAAAACTTGGGAATGACAACAATCAATCGGCTGACGGTGGGCGATATCCCGACCCACTACAACAAAAAAGATGTCAAGGGGAATGTTTATTACTTGAAGCCTTTGCGTGCGATGGGCGCAGATGGTCACCGGGAGAAGAGACCCTCCATGTATTTTCCTATTTATGCGCCGGACGGCACCGCCGTTTATCCTCAGAATCAAGATGGGTCTGACAGTCGATGGCAGTGGGGGGCCGAGAAGATCGAGAAAGAATCGGAACGAATAGAATTCGTGCGAACCAAAAATGGATGGAGTGTCTATTTTCGCATTTACTTTGAAGAATCAAGCGGGAGGCTATAGTGGACCCCAGAATTCAGACCACGCATTAAGTTAATTTCGGAGTCGGCGGTCGCGAGGAAGACGGCGATGACGACGACGCGAAAGCAGTACACGCCGAAGTTCAAGGCGAAGGTGGCGCTAGAGGCGATCCGCGG
>CAIRXZ010000047.1 GCA_903882645.1 uncultured Acidobacteriia bacterium
AAATGCTCCTCCTGATCTTCACCTGCGCCTGCGTCTGCAAGGACTCCACTAAGCCACGCGATATGCACCGCTGGTACAGCCCGAAAGCGTCGTCGCGTGTCTGATCCATACAACTGAAACATAGATCAGTACTTATGTTTTGGCCAGGGCCTATTTAAGTGGCATTGGGCGAAAGCGCCTGCCCCACCACTACAAACACAGGACTTCCAGAGGTGGCGCAGGCGGTTTCGCCTGCGTTTCGCGATTCTTTTACAGCTTCTCAGGGAGCGGTTGCTCTCAGATCAGCCTCAACTGCCAGCGGTCGTCCACGACAGTCCGGCCGTCAAGCCGCTGCAAAACCGCCGCCCTTCATTCCCGCAGTCTTCTCTGTCAAGAGCCTGCCGGCGAATCCGCGCCGGGACTCGAAGGAAGCGGCGCGGCCAGCGCGTCGCGGACCGCGGACACGGCTTCGAAGGGCTTGAACGGTTTCGTCAGAAACTGGCAGCGGGGGGCATACGCGCAGACCTCGCAGCCGGTGTCGAACCCCGACATCAGAACCAAACGCGTCCGGGGATAATGCACAGCGACCCACCGGGCCAGGTCGTGGCCGTTCATCCGCGGCATGATGACGTCGGAAAGCACGGCGTCGAAAGGCTCGGCGGCGCACAACTCCATGGCCTCGGGGCCATCCGGCGCGGTGCGGACCTCGAATCCGGCCATCTCGAAGGCGGCGGCAAGCAGGTTCCGGATGGAACCTTCGTCATCTACGATGAGAATTCGAGGCATGCGCGCGCGGCCAACGGAGACCCTCGGGAATTTCTGTATTATATCGCACAATTCGCCGGTCTCTACAGCACCGGCGAATCGTCCCCGAGTAGCGCGCGGCGCACGATCTTCACCGGCGGATAGCCCTGCCGCAGGAAGGCGTCGTGGAACTCCTGAAGGCTGAAAGCCTGCCCTTTCAGCTTCTTGTAGTCTTCGCGCAGCTTCAAGATCTCCAGTTTGCCCAGCGTGTACACCAGATAGGTCGGGTCGGAGGTCCCGCGCCTGGCTTCCTTTTCGGCCACGGGCCGCACCTGGCGGCCTTCCCTGACGAAGAAATCGGCGGCTTCCTCGGGAGTCATCCGGCCGGTGTGCATCCGGATTCCCACAATAAAGCGCGCGTCGCGGAGCAGGGCGTCCTGCAACTGGCCGAGCCGCAGCTTCGGGTCGCCCGCGCCGTAGCCTTCGTCGAGCATCATCTGCTCGCTGTAGTGCGCCCACCCTTCCGAATTCGAGCTACAGCCGATCAGCTTGCGGACTCTCGTCGGCGCCTGGTGCACCCACAGAAACTGGGTGTAGTGGCCCGGGTAAGCCTCGTGGACCGCGGTGCTGACGATGGTCCCGCGGTTGAAGCCCTGCATGTATTCCTCGACCTCCTTGGCCGGCCAGGCGGCGTCCGGCAGAGTGACGTTGAAAAAGGCTTCCTTGGCGACTTTCTCGAACGGGCCGGGCGTGTCCATGGACGCCGTGGTCAGGGCGCGCATGAACGGCGGCGTCTCCTCCACCACCGGCGCCACTTGGGACGGATTAGTGACGATCCGCCGCTGCTCGATAAATTCGCGCAAGCCGCCGAGAGCGCCGCGGAACGCGTCGAGCAGCGCGCCGGCCGCGGGGTGCTGGTTTTCCAGATCCTGGAGGATCTGGCCGGACGTGCGCGCGGGGTCGATCTCGCGGGCGATTCTGTCAAGCTCGGCCTGGTTGCGGCGCAGGTCCTGGTAGCCGATTTCCAGCAGGCGGTCGAGCGGAATGTCCACCATCTCGTCGTAGAGCAGTTTCTTGCGGTAGTTATCCGCGCCGATGCGGAACTCGCCGCGCGATTGCGGAAGCAGGTCGTTCTGGAGGTACGCCTGATAGGCCGTGAGCGCATCGAGCACGCCCTGGTTGGTCTCTCGGAACTCGGCCTTGAGGCCCGGATCGGTCACGTGCTCAAAGGCCGCCGGCACGTCGTTCTGAAAGAAGCTCAGGATGCCCGGCAACTGTTCCAGGGCCACTTCGGTGTACACGCGCGGCGGGTTCTTCAGGTTCCGGCGGGCGGACTGGAAGACCCGCGGGATCAGGCGCTCGCGCGCGATCGTCAGCTTGAGCCTCTCCGCGGCCGGGGCGAACGTGCGGCTCATGATGACGAAGACCGCATTGGTGACCCCGGACGAGTAAATGTCCGGGTCCTTCTCCCATGCGCGAATCGATTCCAGCCCCAAAAGGTGTCCGCGGATCTGCCCGAGCGCCAGCTCGCGGTCCGCCGTCGCCGTGGGCGACAGCCCGCGCGCGTCGAAGTTCTGAAACTCGCCCTCGAAGCGCTTCAATGTCGATATCTGCGCCTGAATCTCGGCGCGCGACATGGCCGGAAGCCGCGCGTCGTACTGGTGAAACCCCGCCTGCGTACCCCCGGCGGGATCGAAGCGGAAGACGGCCTCGTCGAAGTACCGGCCGGCCAGCTCATCGAACGCGGCGTCGCGGTTCTGCGCGAACGACGCGCCGGCCAGTGCGAGAGTCATAACGATGCTCCAGGTTTTCATGCTTTCGGCTGAAGAGCGGGGTGCTTCCATCTATTGTACGCAAGGACGCCTCTTCAGCCCGAAGGGCGCAAGAGAGTAGCCCACGCCGCAAGGCGTGGGAATGACGCATGCGCCGAACAGCCCCGGCAGGGGCGGAAGATCGTGGCTTCAATATCTTCCGCCCCTGCCGGGGCTTGTTGAATCCCGCGGTTTCCACACGGCTTGCGCCGTGGGCTATTCTCTTTCGCTCTACGAGCTTGGAAACCCCTCACCCTTTCTTGAGGACGTCGCCCTTCCGTTCGACGGCCTTGGTCGCGCCGACGTCCAGCGGAACCCAGAAGTCCGCCTGCGTCAGCCTGCATTCGTCGACCATTTGCAGCGCGTACTCGCAACGGCCCACGTCGGTCGCCCCGGCGTTGTTGGTCCCGAAGGTGAACTTGCACCCGGCCTGCTTCATCAGCTTGATGAACGAAGCGCTGGGGATCTTGTAGCGGTTGTTGATCTCGACCGCCACGCCGTTCTTAGCGGCCGCATCGGCCACCTTGTGTCGGCGCTCGTCGGTCCACAGCGTCTCGTAATCCTTGGCGAGCTGATCCGGCAGGTAGGTCGGGTTCACATAGATATCCACCGGCTCGCGCTCCAGGATGCCGGCCGCCCGGTCGGCCAGCGTATCCATGAACTCCTGGGGATCGGCGATCGTGCCCACCTCGTCGGCGAGCCACGTCCGCATGCGCTTCCCGTGGTTGTCCGTCCAGGTCATGGAATCCGTGAACACGTAATCGAACTGCGCCACCGTGCTTTTCGAGAACATCTGGAGCCACTCGCGCCCTTCGGCCTGCATGGCCACGAAGACGGGCAGTCCCTTCAGGCTCTCGACCCACTTGCGCGCGCCCTCGGCGTCGGTCACGGGCTGGCCCTGTCCGGCATTCACCGCCAGTCCATACTGAATGCCGTTGCGCAGCGACATCGCCACCGCCTGCTCGATCGAAAGTCCGCCCTTGGGGTGAACGTGCAGGTCCAGCAGGGGGATGCCCCGCGAGCCGGTATCCAGAATCTTCTTGAACGTGTCGTCCGCCACCGCCGTGACGCCGCCGGGCGTCGCGAGATCGTCCGGCAGCGGACGGACGCGGATGCTCCGGAATTGCGCCTTGGACCGCGGGTCGTGGCACTGAAGCGCGAAAGTCCCATGGTCGAGGAAGCGCTGCCTCTCCATGCCGCCCGCCGGAACATAAGGCGGGTCGGGCTGGATGTAATCCACCATCAGCATCCCGTTGAGGCGCACCTGAGCGTTCTTGCCGCGCACCAGGATATTGAGTTTGAACCACTGGCCGTCGGGGACATACTGCCGGTAGTTATTGCGGAGGTTGTAGAGCGAGCCGGTCTTCTTGTGCTCGCCGGGCTGCGTGTTGTTGACCTGAATCTCGCAGCCCTTTTGCGGCCAGCCCGCGTCCTGGTAGGTGGTGTGGATATAGACGCCCGAATTGCAGGAGGGCTGGGTCGTCAGCTCGGCTTCGAGCTCGAAATTCTTGAAGTCGGCGCCGTGGAACGGCCCGGTGTAGAACAGGTGGCACATCGGCCCGTCAGCGGTCAGCAATCCATCGGTCACCTTCCATGAATCCAGCTTGCCCTGGGGCCGCCAGCCATCCATGTTCTTACCGTTGAATAACTCCACCCATCCGTCGTTCTGCCCAAGCAGCGGCGCGGCCGCCATCGCGCCGAGAAACCCCCGCCGCGTCACATCGAATTTCGCGTTCATGCGTCCCCCCTGGCCAGTATACGGAATGCGCCGGAGGGGGGCAAACAAGCCGTCAGCTATCGGCTTTCAGCTAAAGACGATTCAGGCGATTCCCCGGCGGTTGACCGTTAGTACCAAAACTGGTACGATTCGTTATGAACCCCGGTTTGAAGCGCCTACCTGCGGAAAAAGGGAGGGGGCGCATGAAGCGGAAAAACGTCGGATCGTCTTTTGATAGCTGGCTCCGCGAGGAAGGCGTCTATGCGGAAGTCACCGCGACTGCCATCAAGCGTGTCCTGGCCCGGCAGGTCGAAGCCGCCATGAAGGAGCGGCAGTTTTCCAAGGCGGAGATGGCGCGGAGGATGCACACAAGCCGTGCGGCGCTGGATCGTTTGCTCGATCCCGAGTACGACGCGGTAACGTTAAGCACACTGCGCAAAGCGGCCGTGGCTGTGGGCCGTGAACTTCGGCTTGATCTCGTTTAAGGGCCGGTGCGCCGTCTCAAACAGGTCTCGCAGCTCGCCAAAGTCGTTAAGCGTAAAGACGCTTCAGAACTGGGAACAGGACCGGCGGCGCCCAACCGGACCGGCGGCCGCCCTCCTGTGCATCATCGAGCACGATCCAGCGCTGGCGGTGAAGGCCATTCATGGGGTATGAGGCATTGTAAGGTGACGGGACGGGATCTGTTTGCCACCGACATAAACAGTGATCTATTCTGAAAGAAAGAGGCCCGACTATGGCGAATCTCGACTGGTCGCAATGCCCCGCCGTGGAGAGCATTCCCGGCAAGCGTAGCGGAGCGTGGGTGTTCAAGGACACCCGTATGCCGGTCTCCACCATCTTCGAGAACCTCGAATCCGGAGCGAGTATAGAGGAAATCATGGAGTGGTTCGACGTGACGCGGGAACAGATTGTGGGCGTACTCGAATTTGCAGCCCGCAGTCTTGATGCCCCACCTCCGGCGAACCGCCCGTTGGCCTCCGTCGACGCTCATTCTCTTTGACCACGGTACGCCCGCGCCGCTTATCCCGTTCCTCGAAGGCCACACCGTCACGAAAGCGAAGGATGCCGGGTGGGACAAACTGGCCAACGGCGAGCTGTTGGGGGCAGCCGAGAAAGCCGGATTCGAGTTGCTGCTGACGACCGATAAGAACATGGCGGCGCAGCAGAATTTGAGGGGTCGCGCAATTGCGATTGTGGTACTCGGAAACTCGCAATGGCGGATCGTTCAGCGCTACGTCCGTAGGATAGCCGCAAGCGTGAACGCCGCGACACCCGGCAGTTATGTTGAGGTGGACATCCCTTTCAAATAGGCCTCTGCCGTGCCGTTATACGCTCACTTTTCGCAACGCGCCGACGTCGGGTTGCTGGCAGGGTTCGGGGGAAAACTCGCGCAGCACATCCTTTGCGATATCGGCGGCCTTTGGGGAAAAGAAATAGATGCGATCCGGGGCGGTGTCCTGACCGGGCACGTAGTTGCTAAAGATCTCCGTGCCTTCCGGGCATCCAGCTTCCGCCAACGCCCTGCTGAAGTTTCGCATCAGGGCCGCGGCGGTTGCAGCAAGGACGAGACTGTCGCTGTTGCTGATGGTCACTCGTTGCCACTGGTCGGCCCCATCGCCTAGGAAATGCGCCCATCCCTCCCGTTCAGCAATGCTCCAAAGTTCATCCGAGATGGCCTTAGAGGGTATTCGCGCTTGCGCACGGCCCGTAAACAGCCGATTGTTTTCATCTCTCCAGATATTCCGGTATCCCTCTTCAGCGACCCTCCCTTCTTGGTCCGTCAGGGAACCCCACTGCAGGCACAAACTCCAACCGCGCCAACTTGGACGGGTTATCGAAGCTTCGTGTTCAATGATGAATCGTATCGCCATATGAACATATGATATCATATATGACACATTGTGTCAAATGTGATCTAACGGTCTTGATACCGCACGTTTTCAGAAACTCACCCGAGCCCCCTCCCTCACTCGTATCTCAGCGCCACCACCGGGTCCACCTTAGTAGCCCGGCGCGCCGGCACGTAGCTCGCCAGCAGAGCCACCACTGCCAATCCAACCGCGACCCCGGCAAGCGTAACTGGATCGCGCACGCCTACTCCGAATAGCTGGCTCTGCATCAGGCGGGTCACCCCTAAAGCCCCACCCAGGCCGAGAACCAGACCGGCCGCGGTCAGCATCATGCCGCCGCGCAGGATCAGGCCGAGCAGGTCGCCCCTACTGGCGCCGAGCGCGGCGCGGATCCCCAGCTCGTGGGTCCGCTGCGCCACGGCGTAGGAAATCACTCCGTAGATGCCGATGGCGGAAAGCAGCATCGCGAGGCCGGCGAAGGTCCCCAGCAACACGGCCTGCAAGCGGTCCGGCGCGACGGATTCGGATTTGATCTGTTCGAGCGTGCGCATGTCGGTCAGCGGCTGGTCCTTATCGATCTGGTGAACTGCCGTTCGCACGCTCTGCTGGAGCGTGAGCGGGTGCATGGCTGTGCGGACCACCAGGGACATGCCGAAGACGGGGCTTTGCTCGTTGGAGACGTATACGCCGGGGCTCGCGTCGTTGAGGCCGCCGACCTTCTCGTCGGCGATGACGCCCACGATCTCCCAGGGGATCTCCGGGCCAAGCTCGGTCCTTCCGGGCACGATTTCCTGAATCAGAATCCGCTGGCCGATGGGTTCCTCCTTCGGGAACTCCTTCTTCGCCAGGCTTTCGTTGATGACGGTCACGGGAGGAGAGCCCTTCAAGTCGCGATCCGACAGGCCGCGGCCCTGGCGCAGCCGAATGCCCAGGGTGTGAAAGTAAGATGGGCTTACCATCTTGAAGAAGCAGGCCTTCCGGTTGGCGCGATCGACCACCGGCCTGCCTGCGACCTGGTACGGCATGCCATAGCCCCACCCCTGGAGCGGAAGCACGGAGGTCAGCGCCGCCTCTCGGACGCCGGGCACGGCTTCGACGCCGGCCACGATCTCGCGCAGGTAAGCGTTGAGCTGTGCGGGATCGGGGAACCGTTTGTCGGGGACGGGCAGGCCGGCGGTGAGCGTGCTGGCGGCGTCGAAGCCCGCGTCCACCCGCAAGAGGTTCTGAAAACTGCGGAGCAGCAGCCCCGCTCCCGTGAGCAGGACGAACGCCAGCGCGACTTCCGCCACTACCAGGGCGCTTCGCGCGCGCCGCCGGCCGCCGGCGGTCGAGCCGCGGCCTCCCTCCTTGATCGTGCCCGCCAGGTCCGGCCGGGCCGCCTGGATGGCCGGGGCGAGGCCGAACAGAACGCCGGTAATCACAGAAATCGCCAGGCAGAACGCCAGCAGGCGCGCGTCCATGGCCACGTGCAGTTCCCGCGGCAGGCTGTTGGGCGGAAGAACGGCGCCGGCGGCGCGCAGCGCCGCCATGGCCACGTATCCAACGCCCAGCCCCAGCGCGCCGCCGCCGAGGGCCAGCAGGACGCTCTCTGTCAGGAACTGCCTTATCAGCCGCCAGCGGCCCGCGCCGAGCGCCGCTCGCACAGCCACCTCCCGCTTGCGCGTGGAGGCGCGCGCCATCATGAGATTGGCCAGGTTGGCACAGCCAATCAGCAGCACCATGGCGACCGCCGCCATCATGATCAACACGGACTGCCGGAGATAGGGCCCCACAATCACGTCGCTGTACCGCTCGACCATAACGCCCCAGCCTTTGTTGGAATCCGGGTACGCCGCGGCGATTTGCGCTCCGACGGCATCCATTTGCGCGCGGGCCGCTGCCAGCGTGACGCCCCGCCTCAGAAGAGCGAACGATCCCATCCAGTGGAAATTGCGGGTCATGTTCGCCGGCTCGAACACCAAGGGGCGCCAGATCTGGCTGTACTCGCGGTCGAACGCGCCTCCCGCCGGCAGCACGCCAATCACGGCGGTGGGGCGGCCGTCGAGTATGACTTTCCGGTTGAGGATGCCGGGATCGGAGCCGAACTGGGCCGCCCAAAGCCGGTGGCTCAACACCGCGACATCGCCCTTGCCCAACTGATCTTCGTCGGGAGCGAACGTCCTCCCGAGGACGGGCTTGATTCCAAAAATGTCGAAGTAATGAGCCGAAACCCGCGCGCCGCGTAATTGCACAGGCTCGGACAATCCGGTTAGCGTGACGGAGCCGCCGGTCTGCGCGGCCATGTATTCGAAGACCGTGTTCCGCTCTTGCCAGTCCAGATAATTCAGCGTGGAGATGCCGTTGCGGCCGCCGCCGGGCGGCTTCTCCAGCACGCGCAGGATGCGGTCCGGCTCCCCGTAGGGCAAAGGCTTGAGCAGGAGACCATCCACAATGCTGAATACCGCCGCGTTGCCCCCGATGCAGAGCGCCAGCGTGACCACGGCGATGGCGGTGAACCCCGGCGATTTTCCCAATGTTCGGAGACCATATCGAAGATCTTGAAGAAGCCCGTTCAAAGCGCACACCTCCGACGGGAACGCCGTCGAGGAGTAAGACGATCCAACCCGGGGAAAGTTCCCGTCAGTGGTGGGGCGGGCCTCCTGGCCTGCCCGTGGGGCCGGGCCTTTTGGCCCGCGATGACGCCTTCCGGCGTCATCAGCCGGGCGGCAGCCCGGCCCTGGCGCGCTGGCAAGCCCAGAGCCGCGCCTCCCCCCGCCGCGCGTTACGATACTTACGGTGCGCTCCGAATGAGGAAGCCCCTTCGCTTCGCCGCGTCGCTTCTGATCGTGGCGGCGGTTCTCGCGCTCTACAGCCGGCTGCTCGCGGCAAACAACACCACCGTCGCGCTCACGCTTCTGCTTGCGATTCTCGGCATCTCGGCGCGCCTCGGACTGGCCGAGGCCACCGTGGCTTCCCTGGCGGCCGTCCTGGGTTTCAATTACTTCTTCCTGCCGCCCAAAGGCACGTTCACAATTGAGGACCCGCAGAACTGGACCGCGCTGGGGGCCTTCCTGGTGACGGCGGTGACGGCCAGCCAGCTTTCCGAGCGCGCGCGCCGGCGGGCCGCCGACGCGGAAGCGCGGCGCCTCGAGATCGAGCGGCTCTACGCGCTGGTGCAGGCCATGATTCTCAGCGGCGACCCGCGCAAGACCATCCGCGAGTTCGTCGGCCGCTTGGTGCAGGTCTTCGGTTGCGGCGCCGCGGCCTTCTATTATGCCCCGACGGACGAAGTCTTCCGCTCCGGTCCGCAAAGCGGGCCGGTGTCCGATCACGACCTGCGCGCGGCGGCGGAAATCGATGACGTGTCCATCGATGCGGCCCGCGCGGCGGCCCTCGCGCCCGTGCGGCTGGGCCTGCGGCCGCTGGGAAGCCTGGGCCTCACGGGCAATCTGCCCTCCGCACAGATGCTCCGCGCCATCGTGAACATGGCGGCCATCACCATCGAGAAAGCCCGCGCGCTCGAAGACGCCAGCCGCGCCGACGCCGCGCGCCAAAGCGAGGCGCTGAAATCGGCGCTGCTCGATTCCCTGGCCCACGATATCAAGACGCCGCTCACCTCCATCAAGGCCGCCGTCACCGCCCTGTTGGGCGCTTCCTCCGGCGGAGACCGCGAATTGCTCACCATCATCGACGAGGAGGCCGACCGCCTGAACCGGCTGGCCGCGGAAGTCGTGGCCATGGCCCGCATCGATGCCGGCAAGCTGCACCTGGAGAAACGGCCCGTCTCGGCGGCCGAGTTGATTTCCGCCGCGCTGCTGGAGTCCGCCGCCGCGCTGAAGGGACGGCCCATCGCGCTGCATGTGGCGGAGGGCCTTCCGCCCGCCGAGGCCGATCCCGAGTTCATCGCGCAGGCGCTGAAACAGATTCTCGATAACGCGCTCAACTACTCCCCCGAGGGATCGCCCATCACCCTTTCCGCGGGCCTCCAAGGTGAGAGAATTGTGATCGGAGTGGGAGACCGCGGTCCCGGGATCGAAGAGAACGAGCGCGTCCGCGTGTTCGACAAGTTCTTCCGCAGCCGGCGCCACCGCTTCGAAACCAGGGGGACCGGCATGGGCCTGGCGATCGCGAGAGGCATCATGGAAGCGCACGGCGAACGCATCTGGGTGGAAAGCGAGCCGGGACAAGGCTCGGTGTTCTATTTCTCGCTTCCGGCGAGCAAGGGCGGGGCCAGTTGAGCCTGGGCAGAATCCTGGTGGTGGACGACGACCCGCAGATCCGCCGGGTCATGAAGGCCACCCTGGTCGGCCACAACTACGAAGTCGTCGAAGCGCGCACCGGGGAGGACGCCCTGGAGCGGGTCTCTCACGAGATACCCAGTCTGGTGCTGCTCGACATGAACATGCCGGGCATGGGCGGCCTGGAGACCTGCCGCGCCCTGCGGTCCGGGTCGGACATTCCAGTAATTATCATCTCGGTGCGAAATAGCGAGAAGGACAAAGTGGCCGCGCTCGACGCCGGCGCCGACGACTACGTCACCAAGCCCTTCGGCATCGAGGAGTTGCTGGCGCGCATCCGCGCGGCCCTGCGCCGCTCGCCCGCCGGACCCGAGGGCGGACCGCGCGCCTTCTCGGCGCCCGGCCTCGAGATCGATTTCGAGACCCGCCGCGTTCGCGCCCGCGGCAAGGACGTGCGGCTCACGCCCAAGGAGTTCGAGTTGCTGCGCTACCTGGTGGCGCACGCCGGCAAGCCGGTGACCCACCGCGAGCTGCTGCAATCCGTCTGGGGCCCCGATTACGGCGACGAGCCCGAGTACCTGCGGGTGTTCGTCAACCAGGTCCGCAAGAAGATCGAAGCCAACCCCGCCAGTCCGAAGTACGTCCTGACGGAACCTTGGGTGGGCTACCGTTTCGCGGCGCCGGAGTAGCCCCGCCGCGCCGGCGCGCTTGCCTGCCGGGTCCGAGACCCGTTTCGACCCTGGCTTCGCCTATGGCCCGCCGGGCCGGCTGTCGAACGCCGCTTGCTCCAAGCCCGATTCCGCTTGGTCCGCTTGCCGCTGTTCGGCGGCCAGCATCGCCTCGACCCCGGCTTCGGCGGGCGGAGCGCCGGGCATGCCCGCGCGTGGCGGCGTCAGGGCGGCGCGCGGCGCGGCCGGCAAACCGTCCCGGCCTTGGCCGCTTCGAAGCGCGTCCAGCCCCGCATCCAACTGCGAGCGCAGGTCGTTCTGCATCTCCTGAAGGTCCTGCAAGGAGACCGTCACCTGCGCGCCGGCGGGACAATCGTAGCGCTTGCTGACCGCCACGCTGAGGATGGCAGTCGCGGGGTCTTCCGGCGGAACCGCGATCAGCCGCAGAACGTCGCCGTGACTCAGTTCGCAGGTCTGTTGTCCGGCCGCCCTTACCTCCAGGGTCCGCGACGCGACGAACAGCCGATCCGGCTTCAGGCTTCCCGGCAGGTCCACATGGCTCGGATCCTGGTCGCCGTTGGACATCGCATCCTCGGCCGCGATCTGCCGGCGCAGTTCCTCGGCGATGGCCGCCCTCAACTCCGCGCCGATGGGCGTGTCCGCGTCCGCGTCGAGTTCGTCGTCCGCGGGCCCCGCCGCGTCATCCGGCGGGAACGCCGCCGAATAGCTTGCGTCGCCGCCGGGCTGCCAGTTGTCCTCATATCCCGCGGCCATGGTCTCGGCCAGGACATAGTCCGTCAGCCACAGGTAGGCGTCGGAGTAATTGGGCGCCGGCGCGAAATAGTTGCGGTATGCCGGAAACCAGGGGCGCCGAAGCCAGGGCCATTCGTAACCCACCGGCGTCTGCCAGGGATAAGACAGCCACGTGTAAAAGGCCGCCGGGTAATATGCCCGCGTAATATAAGCCGGCAGCATCAGTCCACGATGCTGGTACGGTCTGAAGAAGCGGGACCAGGCCGCGCCGTGCAACACGTACGTGCGGTGGATTAAACCGCCGTTCCCCAGGGCCAGCGTCCGCTCCAGGTACCCGCTGCCCCGCCCCGTGCTTACCAGCGCCGTGTGGTCCGGCCGTTGAACCGCGATGACGCGCCCGCCGCTCGCCCCGTGGCGGATCGCCATGCCCGGCGTCTGCAGCGAACGCAGGCGCCCGTCCGGCCGGAACGCCGCCGTCACGCCATTGGCGTGGTAGGACGCCAGCGCGCCGTTCGCGCGGACTTCGTAGCGCCGCGCGCCCGCGTTCAACGTCAATCGGCCGTTGTCGTGTACGATGACCTCGCCCCGCGGCAGCGGCCTCCGGTTCGCGCCGTGCATCGCGCTCCGGGCGCCGTTCACCTGGCCAAGCACCGACTGCGATCCGGAGGGATTCAGCACCGCCCCGCCGGCCGCCCTCGCGGCCACCGAACCCGCCGGAGGCGTAAACGGCCGCCGTTGAATCTCAGTCGGCGGGCTTGAGGGCCTTCGGCCCGGCGCCCCGCCAACCGGCGCCGGCGTTGGAGCGGCCGTGTTAGCGGCGGGCGCCCGTGGGGCCGGCCCTTCCGGGCTGCCGCCGGGCTTTCGCCCGGCGTCCGGAGTCCCCAGGGTCGGAGTAGCGGGGGTCTGCCCGGACGGCCGTCCTGGAGGCTCGGGCCTGGCGTTTCCCGCGGGCGCAATCAAGGGCCGCGGCGCCGCCGATTGCGGCGGGGGTTCCTGCAACCGGCGCTGCCTTTCGATCTGCTGCTGCTGTTGCTCCAACTGCAACTGACGCTGAAGCCGCTCCTGATCCTGCCGCTGTTCCTGCTGCCGTTGCTGCTGTTGCTGCTGCTGCTGGAGCTGCTGCTGTTGTATCTGCCGCTGCAACTGTTGCTGCCGCTGCTGTTCCTGCTGCTGTTGCAACTGCTGCTGCTGGCGTTCCTGCTGTTGCCGTTGTTGCTCTTGCTGCTGCCGCTGCTGGTCCTGCTGCTGCCGTTGCTGTTCCTGATGTTGTTGCAGTTGTTTGTCCGCGTCCTGCTGGCTTTGAGTCTGTCCGGACGCCGGCCCGCCGCCGGCCAGAACGAGGGCAAGTGCGCCGATGAATGCCGTGAAAAGCTGCCGCCGCATGGGTCTCCGTAGCTCCTTCCCGCCCGGCAAAAGCGTCTATCCGCAAGAAAACCTGGGCGCATCGGCTTATAAGATATTCGCTTTCGCCGCGCCTGTAAGTCCAAGATGAGGACGCCCCCCCGAGCCGCCGCGTTTCAGGGTTCATATCAAAATCGGACGTCCACGTCGCATATCCGCGCGCCCGGCCCTCAAGGCCGCGCTCCGAGCCGCGAACGTGAGAGAGTTGCCCGCCAGGACACCATACCGGGCGGTCGAAGATCCGGCTTGCAAGCTCACATCCGCCCCCATCCCCGTCAGGGGCGTGAGGATCTACCCCCTCACCACTCACTCATGCCGCAGCGCCTCCACCGGGTCGACGCGCGTGGCCCGGCGGGCGGGCAGATAGCAGGCCAGCAGCGCCACAGCGAGTAACAAGGCCGCGACAGATACGTAAGTGACCGGGTCGGCGGCCGACACGCGGTAGAGCTGGCTGGAAAGCGTGCGCGTGAGCGCCCACGCCACGGGCAGGCCAACTGCCAGGGCGGCTGCCGAAAGCGCGGCGCCCTCGCGCAGCACCATCCCCAGAATCCTCTCGCGCCCCGCGCCCAGCGCGATGCGGACTCCCATCTCGCGGGTGCGCGCGGCCACGGCATAGGAGAACACCCCGTAGATCCCCACCGCGGCGAGGGCCAGCGAGAGCGCCGCCATCAACCCGAGCAGCACGGCCGCCAGGCGCGCTCGCCAGGTGGTCAGGCCGATGACCTGATCCATGGTTCTCACGTCGTACACCCGCGCCTCCGGGTCAAGCGTTCGCGCGATTTCGCGCAACGCCGGGACCAACGGCCGGGGGTCGCGCGCCGCACGCACCTCCAGGAACCAGCCGGGACGGTTTTGCAGGGTCGAGGAATAGACCACGGGCCTGGTCTTCGCTCCCGGAGGACCGTACTTTACATCGCCGACCACCCCGATGACTTCTCCAATGACTCCCGTCCGATTCCGCCTCATGTCCGGGTAGTCGATGCGCCGCCCCAGCGGGTTCGCGCCGGGGAAAAACCGGCGCGCCGCCGATTCGCTAAGTACCACGACGCGCGGGCTGTTTTCGCCGTCGCGCTCGTCGAAAACCCGGCCGGCCAAGGTTGGAATGCGGAACAATCCGAAGTACGCAGGGGAGTTCCAGTTCACGCCCGTTAGGATGGCGGGGCCCTGGCCGTCAATACGGAGTTCCGTGCCTTGGCCGGTGTCGTAGGCCGGGAGCATGCTGCTGACGGCCGCCGACACGACGCCTGGCAGCGCCGCGGCGCGGCGCTCGAGCTCGCTATAGAACGCGCGGCTGACGGCGTCGTCGCGGGTCCGGGGCTGCACGTTCAGGGTAAGGATGTTGCGGGTCTCCACGCCGAAATTCGTGGCCAGCAGCGCGGCGAAACTGCGGATCGTCAGGTCCGCGCCGGCCAGCAGCACCAGGGCAAGGGCCATCTGCACCACCACCAATCCGTTGCGCAAGCGGATGTGGCGCGGCCCGGCCGCCTCCAGGCCGCCCCTGAGTCCCTGGTTGAGGTCTGCCCGCGCGGCCTGCCAGGCCGGCAGCAGCCCAAAGGCGATCCCGGTGGCCAGCGCAAGCAGGACGCCGCATACTGCCAGCGGAAGCTCGATGCGGAACGATTCCGGATCGATGAAGCGGGTGTATTCGAAATTGAAGCCCCACTGCTGCGCCGCCGGGAAAATCAGCCCGAGCGCGCGCAGTGCTCCCGCCGCCAGAAACAGGCCGGCCGCGCCTCCCGCCAGGGCCAGCAGCATCGGTTCCACCAGCAGTTGGCGCACCAGCGCGCCGCGGCTTGTCCCCAGCGCCAGGCGGATGGCCAACTCCCTGCGACGCGCCGCGCCCCTGCCAAGCAGCAGATTGGCCAGGTTCACGCAAGCGATCAAGAGCACGCAAACGGTGGCGGCCTGGAGAATCCACAGCGCTCTGCGGACCTCCGGATCCACCCTCGCCTCCAGCAGCGGCCGTGCGCCGCCCGACCACTTGGTCATGCCGGTAGCGTCGGTGGGATGCTCGCGCTCCATCCGCGCCACCAACTGGCGAACGTCCTCATCCGCCTGCCGCGGGCTGACGCCCGGTTTGAGGCGGCCAATCGCCTCGAGGTTATGTGCGCCTCTTCCAGGGTGCGGAGTGCGCATGAGATACGCCGCCATGGATGCCCAGGCCTCCGTCCGCCCGGTCTCGCCTTTGAAGCCCGGCGGCATCACGCCCACGATCGTCAGCGACACGCCCTCGAGGTGAAGCGTGCGCCCCACCACGCCGGGATCGCCTCCGAAATTCCGCCGCCACAGCCCGTCCGAGATGAGCATTGCGGAACTCGCTCCCGCGGGCGTGTCTTCCTCGTCCACAAAGACGCGCCCGAGTTGCGCGTTGACGCCAATCATCCGGAAGTATTGCGCCGACACGATCTCGGCCGTCAGCCGCTGCTCGTCGACCCCGCCCAGCGTCAGGACCTGCGCTTGAAAGGCCGCGAGCGCCTCGAAGCTGCTGTTCCCCTGGAGCAGTTCCTGGAATTTCGGGTACGACCACGACATCGGGATCGTGCCGCGCCGTTCTTCCGTAAGGATCAGGTGTACGTCCATCAGGCGGCCCACATCGCGGTAATTGACGGGCCGCAAAACCACCTTGTAGACCATCGTGAAGACGGCCATGTTCAAGCCGATCCCCAACGCCAGCGTAGTCACCGCGATCGCCGCGAAACCGGGCCCGCGCCGCAGTGTCCGCAAGGCGAGCTTGAGGTCCCGCGCGAGTTCGTCCGCGGCGCGCCAGCCCCACGCCTCGCGGCTGGTCTCCTTGAGCGCCGTAGCATTGCCAAACTGCCGCTTGGCCGCGTGGCGGGCCGCCGCGGCGTCCATGCCGTTCTCCCGGTTCTCCTCGGCCCGCATCTCCAGGTGCGACTGCATTTCTTCTTCGAGGTCGCGATCGAACCTGTCGCGATGCCAGAGGACCGCAACCCTGCGGCGCGTCTTGTCCCACCACTCCATGCGCGCTCCTTCACGCGGGCTCGATCACCCGCTCGATGGCCTGTCTTACCCGCCGATACTCGGAGATTTCGGCGAGAAGTTGTTTACGCCCCTCCTGCGTCAACTGATAGATGCGGCTTCGCCGCTTGGGGCTGGCCTGCACCCATTCGGCCGTCACCCAGCCCTTGATCAAGATCCGCTGCAACGCGGGATACAGCGATCCCTCTTCGACCCGCAGCACGTCTTCGGAGGTTTGCTGAATGCACTTCGCAATTCCGTAACCGTGCAAGGGGCCGAACCGTTTCAGGGTCTTGAGGATCAGCATCTCGAGAGTGCCGGGCGGGATCTCGGAGCGGGGTCTTTCAACGTTCAACATAGTAGATTATCTATGCATAGACTATCCTCGCTGTAGAAGACTGTCAAGTGTCTTTCGAGGAGCGGCGCTGGGGCCGCGCATGCCTCGTGGAGTGGGCTTTCAGCCTGCCATGCCGGCATTCGTGCCGGCATCTCCTCCGCTCCACGCCGCTGTGATCGCCTACAATGGGTACTGAAATGTCCCCCGATTCGCCCGACCTGGCTGAAGTCCGGCGCATTGTGCTGCGCGGCCTCGAGGGCCGGCGCGCGCGCGTGTACCTGTTCGGCTCGTGGGCGCGCGGCGGCGCCTCGCGCGTCTCGGACATTGACGTCGCGATTCTGCCCGTGGAGACTCTGCCTCTCGGTTTGCTCGCTGAGATTCAGGAGGATTTGGACGAGAGCCTCAGCCTGTATCCAGTCGATCTGGTCGACCTGTCCACGACATCGGACGCTTTCCGGGCCAGAGTCCTGGCCGAGGGCCTGCCGTGGACCGATTAACCGAGAGGCTGGACGTCGCCCGGCGCGCCCTCGCGACCTTTCGAGAAGCGTTGCAGGAACCGAAGACCCCCCTGAGCCGGGATGCCTCGATCCAGCGGTTCGAATACACATACGAAGCGGTCTGGAAGGCGGCGCAGATGTATCTTCGAGTCGGCGAGAATCTCGAGTTGGCCTCTCCCTCCTCTGTCACTCGCGCGTGTTTCAAGTCGGCGCTCCTCAACGAACAGCAGAGCCGGACGGCGATGAGCATGGCCCGCGATCGCAACCTCACGGTCCATACTTATAACGAGAAACTGGCGGAACAGATCTACTCCCGCCTGCCGGCCTACGCCGGCTTGATGGAGCACTGGCTGGCGGCCATGGCGGATGAGGCGCCTTTCGATCTGACCTGAAGGCCGAACAGCGTATTCCGCGTCCCGCTAACCCATTTTCCGCACTTTTTGAGGGGAATGCGTATGCTATCAGTTGGTTAAGGGCCAGCTCGGCTATTTTTTGTCACTACAATCGTCGACCGGATC
>CAIRXZ010000048.1 GCA_903882645.1 uncultured Acidobacteriia bacterium
GGGCGAGGAGTGGCACAGGATGATGCCCAAGCGGCTGCCTGGTACCGCAGGGCCGCCGAGAAAGGCGAGCCCATGGGGATGAGCGCCCTCGGCGTGACGTACCTGTACGGGCGAGGAGTGGCACAGGATGATGCCCAAGCTGTCGCCTGGTTTCGGAGGGCCGCCGAGAACGACAACCCCCTCGGGATGAACCACCTCGGCCTGATGTATAGGGACGGGTTAGGGGTAGCACAGGATGATGCCCAAGCGGTGGCTTGGTTTCGGAGGGCCGCCGAGAAGGGCGACGCCCACGCGATGACCGACCTCGGCTGGATGTATGAGCACGGGCGAGGGGTAGCGCAAGACGACACGCAAGCGGTTGCGTGGTACCGGAAGGCCGCCAAGAACGGCAACCCCCTGGGGATGAACAACCTTGGCGCGATGTATGAGCAGGGGCGCGGAGTGGTACAGGATGACGCCCAAGCGTTCGCGTGGTACCGCAAGGCCGCCGACAAGGGTGACGCCCAGGGGATGAGCGCCCTCGGCTTGATGTACATGCACGGGCTGGGAGTGGCACGGGATGACACACAAGCGTTCGCCTGGTTTCGCAAGGCGGCCGAGAAGGGTGACCCCATTGGGATGACAAGTCTTGGCTCGATGTACTTGCACGGGCGAGGAGTGGCACAGGATGATGCCCAAGCGGTTGCCTGGTGCCGCAGGGCCGCCGCGGAGGGCGAACCCGTCGGGATGACCATCCTCGGCCTGATGTATGAGCATGGGGAGGGAGTGGTGAAAGACATCGCCGAGGCGCTTGCATGGTATCGCGAGGCTGCGGCCCTTGGATACGAAGACGCTAAAGAAAACCTGAAGCGGCTGGGGCGGTAGGCTTCACAGCCTCAAGCGCCGCGCCTTTCGGAAAGCCGCTCGCATAACAGTCGACAGTAATCGTCCGGTTCTCGTTCCCGCCAAACAAATTTCGCGTAAAATGGTTTTGGGAGGTCTCCCAAATGGCTAAGAAAGAGACGATCATACCGCCGGCCAAGAAAGCGCTGAGGGACGCTGGCAAGCAACTCAAAAAAGGACATCCATCTGGCGGAAGGACCTTGGCAGATGAGTCCGTCGCAAACCGTGAAGGTGCCAAGCGAAAACCGTAATGACAGTGGCGCTGTGTTTCGGAACGCCAGCTGCACGTTGATCCGGCAAGTGCTCGGTAAGGGGCTGTGCGTCCCCGTCCCGGTTGTGCAGGGCGGCAACATCGTTCAACCCGTTCCCCGTGTCGGATTTGCTCGCGAGCCTTGGCGATTCCCGCCGGGGATAGCTTAGCTCTGGCCAAACTTCACACTACGGCGGCGGGCTTCCTTCGTCCCGGCCCGTGTGCGCTCTACTATTAGGCTGCGCTCAAGTTCGGCAGGGACACCGATTGCTTGCGACATGGCGCGGCCTGCGGGCGTGGTCGTGTCAATCACTTCCGTCAACGAATCGGGTCGGGAACGACAAACGCTAAGCTCCTGGAGAAGCGCCTGCCGGGTTGCGGGCCACAGCATCAATCCCGCGGAGTTTCCGTCCCGGAACGGCGCTTCATGCCCGGAAATCGATCACTCGCCGCGAGATGGTTTCTTCCGCCCCTGCGGGGCAAGTTGCGGTGCGCACGCGTTCCTGTCCAGCGCCCCTGCCGCCCTGACACCGGCGAAAGCCATGAGCGAAGTGTGCAAACTCCCAAGGGCGGGGCAGGCGCCCAGCCCCTGCCCCGCAATTCGCGCGCTCCGGGCGCCGGGCCGGCCAGGAGGCCTACCCGACCTTTGGGTTTTGCAGGCCTGAAATCGCTTCTGGCCTTGCGCTGGCAGGACCAACCGTTCGAGAATATCGCACAGGACCTCTACAAAGGAGCGCAGCGGAAATGCAGACAGTTAACAGAAGGCGGTTTATGGAAGGAAGCGCAATGGGCATCGCCGCAACCGGCTTGGGCGCGTCTTCCCTTTGCGCGCAGGATTGGGCGCGCCAGGCGGTGGACAAGTCGCCGCGGCGGCGCGAGTGGGTGACGGTGAAACACGATGGCAGGTCCGTCGAATCGTTTGTGGCTTACCCGCGGTCGCAGGCCAAGGCGCCCGCGATCGTGGTCATCCACGAGATCTTCGGAATGACCGACTGGGTGGAGAGCGTCGCCGATGAGTTTGCGGAGGCGGGCTATGTGGCGATCGCTCCCGACCTTTTGTCCGGTATGGCTCCGAACGGCGGCCGCACCAAGGATCTTCCGGCGGACGGCGTGGGCGCGGCCATCGGCAAACTGCCGCCCGACCAGATCACCGCGGACCTCAACGCGGTGGCCGATTATTGCAGGAAGCTCCCCGCCTCCAACGGGAAGGTTTGCGTGGTGGGCTTTTCGTGGGGCGGCGCACAGTCCTTCCGCTTCGCGACGACCCGCCGGGATCTATCGGCGGCCTTCGTGTTCTACGGCAACGGCCCGGCGCCGGAAGCCATCGCCAACATTCAGGCTCCCGTGTGGGGTTTCTATGCGGGGACCGATGCGCGCATCGGCGCAACCGTTCCGGCGACCCAGGACCAGATGAAAGCGGCGGGCAAGTTCTTCGAGACGGTGACTTACGATGGCGCGGCCCACGGGTTCATGCGGGCCGGAGCGCAGCCGGATGCGGCGGAAGCCAACAAGAAGGCGCGCGCCGAGGCGTGGGTCAAGCTCAAGGCGCTCAGGGACAGATTCCAGTAAGGGCGCGAGGCCGCCGCCGCGCGGTTGCCATGCGGGATGCCGGCGCGTCCGCGTGAACCTGAGGGCGTTTCGCCCGCGCGCCGCGCTTCAGTCCCACAACACGTGTATGGCTTTGCGAACGTCCGCGGTCACCAGGGCGCCCAGCCCCAGCGCCTGGGTGCGCACCGACTGGCGGCTGGTGTGGACCGTCAGCGGCTCGGCGAGTTCCTCCACTCGTACGAATACCGAGACGTAGTTGCCCTCGTCCCTGAGGCCGGTCACTTCGCCCCGGAGCAGGTTCGTTCCGGGCGCCGCGAGGCCCGGCAGAAGCGTCACTTCATCGGGAAGAACCAGTACGTGCGGCATGCCGCCGTTGCCCGGCGCCGGCGCGGCCACGATAGGCCCCGCCACCACGCGGATCGCGCCGCCGGACTCCTCCACGCAACCCTTGTACAGGTTGGGCGCGCCGGCGAAGTTGGCCGCGAACAGCGTGGGCGGGCAGCGCAGCAGTTCCTCCGGAGTCCCCCGGGCATTCAGCTTCCCTTCGTTGATCAGAGCGATGGAATCGCCCATCTGGCGCGCCTCGGCCAGGTCGTGCGTGACGTGGACGATGGTCAGCCGCTTCTCCCGGTGGAGCGATTGCACTTCCCCGCGCAGCCGGTGCGCCGTGCCGCGGTCGAGCGCGCTGAACGGCTCGTCGAGCAGCAGGACCCTCGGCTCCGCCGCCAGCGCCCGGCCGATCGCCACGCGCTGTTTCTCGCCGCCGCTGAGAGTGTACGGATAGCGGTGCAGCAGATGCTCGATGCGGAGCAGGCGCGCGGTCTCGTCGATTTTCTTCCGGATGCGCTCCCCGAGCCAGCGCCTGTACCGCAGGCCGAACGAAAGGTTCTGCTCCACGTTGAGGTGCGGAAACAGCAGGTAGTCCTGGTAGACCATGCCGATGCCCCGGCGCTCGGGCGGCAGGCCCGTTACGTCGCTTCCCCCAATGAACACCCGCCCGCTGTCGGGGTGATGAATGCCAAGCAGCAGTTCGAGAAGCAGCGTCTTGCCGGCTCCGGTCGGCCCGACCACCACCAGATACTGGCCTTCCTTCACCTCCAGCGTGATGTCCTGGATCGCGAATTCCCGCCACCGGCGGCTGACGCGCTCAAGCCCGATCATGGTCCGCTCTCTTCAGCCCAGCCACCGCCCTGAGGGTCACGAAGATCGCCAGCGCAACCAGCAACAGAAGCGCGGCCAGGGGCTTTGTGTAGGCATAGCCGAAAAAGTTATACCACTCGAACAGCAGCGTGTTGATCGTCTTCGGGTAGTAGGCTATCACCGCCACCGAGCCGAACTCGCTGATGGCTCTCGCCCATGTCATGATGGCGCCGGAGAGCAGGGCGCGCCACGTCAGCGGCACGGTCACGCGGAAGAACGCCCCCAGGCGGCTGGCGCCCAGGCTCCGCGCTACGTTCTCCATGCGCGGGTCCACCTTCAGGAATCCGTCGCGCGAGTGGTTGACGATGAACGGCACGCCTACGAACAGCATGGCCAGCACGATGCCCCAATACGAATCGCTGAGCAGGACGTGGAACGCCGACTTCAGGGGCGCTCCCACGATGCCCGCTCGCCCGAAGATGAATAGCAGGGCGATGCCCGCGATGGTGTGCGGGATCACCACCGGCATGTCCACGATGCCTTCCACCACCGGTTTCCCCGCGAACTCCTCGCGCGCCAGCACGTATCCCAAAGGGATGCCGAGCAGCAGCGAGATCAGCGTCGCGATCCCCGCCGCGCTGAGGGTCAGGGCCAGCGCGTCGCGCACCGAGGCATCGCGGGCCATGGCCACGATTCGCGCGGGGTCCGTGGTGAACAGCAGGTTCAGAATGGGCAGGATGATGAAGAGGACCAGCAGGCCGCCGATCGCCGAGAACACGATGAGCGGCCGGTCGCTCTTCGGCCTCCGCCGGCGCGCCGCCAGCGCGCCTACAACGCCGGCCGCCAGCACGACGCCGGCTATGGCATACAGGCCAAGCAGCAGAAAGACGATGAAGAACGGAAATAGAACCAGCAGGCAGGTGAAGGCGGAGAACCGCGCGTAGCCCCGAAGGTGCGGCGTCGCCGCTCCCGCCTCTGCGCCGCGGGCGGGCCTGCCGGGCGCGTCGATGTCTCCGTCGGGTCCCGTCACTGCCCCTGCTTCAGGAGCGGGCGGAGTTTCTCCGGCGCCTTCGCCAGATCGTTGGTCTCCGCCGGGCTCAATGGCGTGATGTGCACGCCCTTAAGCGCGTTCTGCCCCACCGGGCCCAGGAATATCTCGAGGAAGTCCGCGGCCCCCTGCTTGTTCGGGGCGTTGAGCGGGATGGTCAGGCCGTTGGCCTTCGCGCCCAGGTTGACCGTGATCCTCCGGTCGGCCCTGTCGCTGAACATGTTGATGGTCACCCGGTTGTAGACGCTCGAAACCAGCGATAGGTCGGAGAGATTCACCTGCGCCGGCAGAGCCACCGTCTTAATGCCCGCCGGCCCCTCGCCGATTACCGATCCCATGTACCCGAAGGCATAGTCGATATCGCCCGCCAGGATCATGGGGTACAGCGTCTCGGGATCCGGCCGGATGACCACCTTGGAGGCCTTCGGATTGAGGTTCTCGGGGCAGTCGATGGTGTACCTTCCCTCCGATTCCGAGGCCGTAATCGCGGTATTGGCGGCCACCAGGTTGTTGAAAATCCTGCCGTCCTTGTAGTAGATGTTCGACAGCATGATCTGTCCCAGCGAGAAGTACCCGTCCGGCCCCGCGTTGGGATCGGCGATTCCCCACTTCACACCCGGTCTCTGAAGGACCTTGTACCAGTTGTCGCCGTTGATCTCGTTCGCGTACTTCGAGTTGGGCGCGTACGCGATGGTCATCTCGTCGTGCGCGTACCGAATCCAGAAATCGGCGTACTTGGGGAACATGACCGGCGGAATAATGGAGTAGTCGTCGGTGTAGACAATGTCCGCGAGCTTGCCCAGGTCCGTGACCTTGCGCATGTTCGCGAGCGCGTCGTCCTTCTCGCGGATGACCTTGGTATCCGGGTACTTCGCCTCGAAGGCCTTCTGCGCCGCTTCGATCCCCGGCGTCGGCGAACCGTGATGGTATATGACCAGGGTTTTCTGCGCGCCCGGATTCGCCGCGCATCCCGCCAGCGCCGCCACGGCGCACGCCGCTGCAACAGCCGTCATCAGGTCGTGGGATTTCATGTCGTCTCGCTCTCTCCTGTCTCCCGGTGTTCCGGTGGATGGCTTATCCTTCCTGGAAGTCCGGCTCCGGGCGGCCGCCGGCAGCCCTGGAGACCAACTCTTACGATACCAGTCTCGCATCCCCCCGGAGCCGGGACCCCGCGAACTAGTACTGACTAGTCCGGTGGCAAGGGCGTGCGGCAGCAAGCGCCGGCGGGGATCGTTTACACTAGGAAAACGACCCCTGGCCGGGAGACAGGTTCCGGTCCGGCAATCTGGAGAATCCGTATGATTACCGCACTGGAAGAGAGGTTTCCCGAGCTGCCCGCGTCCCTGCTCTGGAAAACGGAACTGCTGTTTCGCGGAGTACGCTACACCGAGGCGCTGAAGCAGGCGGCCGAGGAAGGCGCGGCTCCGAATTTCTGGCCCTACGCCTTTCGCGAGGGCTTGAAAACACGGTACATTCCCGTGCCATACCTGTTCCGCATCGACGGCGGGGCGGTGGCGCGGGTGCGCGTCGACGACCGCAGCGAGTGCTTTGTGCGCCGCAAGGAAGACGGCCGGTACGTCCTGTGCGATTCGCGCCGCGAGGCCTGCGAAATCGATTTCGTCAAGGCCCACAAGTGGCAATCCTTCCGGACCAGCGACGGGGCCACTCAGTTCGAGGCGGGAGTGGAGCAACTCGGCGACATGCTGGTGGTCAATATGGCTCCCGGCTGCGAGTACTTCCGGATGAAGGACGCGGCGGGCCAGTCGCACCGGTGCAGTTTCTGCGCCTACGGGCGCTTCGGCGCGCGGTCGGCGGCGCTGGGCCAGGTGGGCGGGCGCGTGGCGCCGGACCCCACGGCTTTGAAGCGTCTCTACGAGGTGCTGGCGGCCGCGGTGGAGGGCGGCGAGGCGCGGCACGTCTATCTGACCGGCGGCTCGATGTCCGACCCGGCGCTGGAGGTTGAGCGCTTCCTGCCGATCGTGGAAACCGCCCGGCGCGCCGTGGGCGGCCGCCTCCGGGTGACTTGCGGATCGGGCGCGGTGGACCCGGAAGGTTCGCGGCGTTTCCGCGAGGCCGGAGCCGATAGCTGCTGCTACAACCTGGAGACGTGGGATGCCGAGACGTTCCGGACGGCTTGCTCGGGGAAATCCACTTTCGTGGGCCGCCAGCGGTGGATCGACGGCTTGCTGGGGGCCGTCGAAGTGTTCGGACGGGGCAACGTGGCGTCGGCCTTCGTGGCGGGAATCGAACTGCTGCCCCCCGCTCCGGGCATGCCGGCGCAGCGCATGATCGAGAGCATCGTGGAAGGCGCGACGTTCCTGATGGACCGCGGCATCACGCCGTTATACTCGCCGCTTTGGCCGGTGGACGGGACCGCTTACGGACCGGAAGACGGACTCTCGCCGGAACTGTTCCTGCGGGTCGAGTTGGAGGTCTACCGTCTCCGCGCGGAGCGCAGCTTCCCCGTTCCATCCTGGCTGATCTGCCGCGGTTGCTCGTACATGCTGCTCGAGGTGGACTTCGATCACGCCTTCGGGCTTGCCGGGGCCGCCGTTCCTGTGAGCTGACGATGATCTGCCCAAGGTGCCGAAGGCAGCCGCTCTCGCTGGCCAAGTTCCTGGTGAAGCCGCAGGTGGTGCGGCTGGACTGCCGGGAGTGCGGAGCGCGGCTGAGCATGCCGGCCGGGTTCAAGTGGCTGTTCTCGGGCTGGGTGCTGATGACGGTGGCCGTGCTGCGGTTCGGCACGGCCAACCTGCCGCTGCCCCGCTACGGCCTTTTCACGCCCCGTTGGCTGCTGGTTTTCCTGGTGACCATCATCGTCCCCGCGGCGATGCTGGCCGTGGTTTTCCGCCTGATCGTGTGGCGCCGGGAGTACCGCTGCGCCTCGCCTGGCGTGCGCGCGCGGGCCACCGTCGCCACCGAGCAATCCAACCTATGAGCGCACCGGATTCCCCTCAAGCCGCGGCGAGCGGCAAACCCGTGACGCCGTCGCGCATCATGGATCTCGCGAGCGCGTATTTCGGCTCCTGCATCCTGTTTACCGCCGTCGACCTGGGCGTGTTCGGGGCGCTGGCGCGTCTGGGCCCGGCCGGCGCCGGGACGCTGGCGGGGGATCTTGGGGCGGACCTCCGCAGCCTGAGGCTTCTGCTCGATGGCGGCGTCGCGATAGGCTTGCTCGAGAAGGAAGGCGAGATCTACCGGAACACCGCCGAGGCGGACGCGTTTCTCACGCCGGGGCGGCCCGGGGATCTTTCCGCCGCGCTGCGCTACAACCGCGACGTGTACCCGGCTTGGGGGCGCCTGACGGAGTTGGCCCGGACCGGCCGTCCCGTGGAGCCGCCCGCCCTGCACTTGGGGGCCGACCCGGCCCGCACGCGGACGTTCGTCCTTTCCATGCACGGCCGGGCGAGCGCCATCGGACGCGCCGTGACGCCGTGTCTGCGCCTGGAAGGCAGGAAGCACTTACTGGACGTCGGCGGGGGACCCGGCACTTACTCGGTCCTGGCGGCTCGGGCGTTCCCGGAGCTGCGTTGCACCGTGCTGGATCTTCCGGCGGTCGTGGCCATCGCCGCGGAACTGATCGAGCGGCAGGGCGCCTCCTCCAGCGTCGCGACCCTGCCGGGCGATTACCATACGACCCCTTTCCCGGCGGGGATCGACGCCGTCAACTTCTTCGGGATGCTGCACCAGGAGTCGCCCGATTCCATTCGCGACCTGATGCGGCGGGCCTTCGAGGCGCTCCCGCCCGGCGGGGTCGTTCACGTGATGGACATGATGACGGACGCCACCCATACGCGGCCCGCATTTTCGGCGTTGTTCGGCATTAACATGGCGCTGACCAAGGAGGACGGGTGGGTCTTTTCCGACGCCGAGTTGAAAGGCTGGATGGAAGAGGCGGGGTTTACCGGCTTCACCGTCGAGCCGCTGCCGCCACCCATGCCGCATTGGATGGCGCGGGCGTGGAAGCCATGAGCATCCACCAACCAGTACTCCGGTCACAGGTACTATTGGTACCATCAAGACTCTGTTTCGCGGAGAGTCGCTCGGAAGTTCATTAGAATGGGTAATGTGGCGACAAAGCGGGCGAGGCAGCCGTGGGGGGGGACCGCGCGGGCGTACCTCCAACTCATGCGGCCGGCGAACATGGCGACCTCGGCGGCGGATGCGCTGGCCGGCTATGCCGCGGCAGGGCTGGCGCCGGGCCTTCCGCTGATCTGCCTGGCGGCCGCGAGCCTGGGGTTGTACGGCGGCGGCGTCGTGTTTAACGACGTCTTCGACCGGCGTCTGGATGCCATCGAGAGACCCGAACGGGCCCTGCCGAGCGGCCGGGCGCGCCTGAAGACCGCCGTGGCGCTGGGCATGGCGCTGCTGGCGCTGGGCGTGCTGCTGGGCTTCATGGTCTCGGTCCGGAGCGGGGTTCTGGCGTGCCTGATCGCCGGCGGCACCATCCTTTACGACGCGCTCGCCAAGCATCACGCGCTGTTGGGACCGGCGACGCTCGGTTTGTGCAGAGGACTGAATTTCCTGTTGGGGCTGAGCGCCAGTCCCGCGGCGCCCGGCGGCCGGTGGCTTCTGGCCCTGCTGTGGCTGGCTTACGTGTTCGCCATCACCGCCACCAGCGCCGGGGAAGTTCACGGCGGATCGCGCCGGACGGGCCTGCTGGCGATCGTCCTGATCGCGGCCGTGGCGATTGCGCTGGCGGCGCTGGCGGCCAGTTCCGGACCGCGCGCGCCCGCCGCGGGACTGCTGCTGCTGCTGCTGTTGGTCCGCGTCGGACCGCCGTTCTGGCGCGCGTACCGCGTGCCGGAGCCGGGGCGCATACGCGCCGCCGTCAGGTCCGGGGTGCTCTCGTTAGTGGTCCTCGATTCCAGCGTGGCCGCGGGCTTCGGGGGTTGGGCATATGGGCTGGCCGTGCTGGCGCTCCTGCTGGTGGCTTCGCCGCTTTCGCGTCTGTTTCCGGTGACTTGAATGGAGACCATCCACCAGAACGTTACCGTGGGATTCCGCTATCCGGTCTATTTCACCGAGGGAGTGTTCGACAGCGCCAATCCGGTGCTGGCCTCGGCGGTGTGTTCGGTCGAAGACGGCGGGCCGCACAAGCTGTTGTGCGTGCTGGATCGCGGCGTCTGCGAACGCCGTCCCGGCCTGCCGCGGCAGGTGGAAGCGTACTGCCGCGCGCATCCGGACCTGACGCTGGTGCGTCCTCCCCTGATTCTGCCGGGCGGCGAAGGCGTCAAGAATACGCCCCAATACGTACACCTGGTGCAGGAAGCCATCAGCGAATTCGGGTTGTGCCGGCATTCGTTCGTGGTGGCGGCCGGCGGAGGCGGCCTGCTGGACATGGCCGGCTACGCGGCCGCCACGTCGCACCGCGGCGTCCGGCTGATCCGCGTTCCCACCACGGTGCTCTCGCAGAACGACTCGGGCGTGGGGGTCAAGAACGGCATCAACGCCTTCGGCAAGAAGAATTTTCTGGGCGTGTTCGCCCCGCCGCACGCGGTGATCAACGACTTCGAATTCCTGAGCACGCTTTCGGACCGCGACTGGAGGTCGGGAATCGCAGAGGCGGTGAAAGTCGCGCTGATCAAGGACGCCGCGTTCTTCGAGTTCCTGGAGGAGCACGCGCGAGGCTTGGCGAACCGGGAGCCGGCCCCCATGCGCCGCCTGATCCACCGCTGCGCGGAGTTGCATCTGAACCACATCGGCTCGGCCGGCGACCCGTTTGAAACGGGCAGCTCGCGCCCGCTCGATTTCGGCCACTGGGCGGCCCACAAGCTGGAACAGATGACGCGCTTCCGCCTGCGGCACGGGGAAGCGGTGGCGATCGGAATGGCCCTGGACGCGACCTACTCTTGCCTGACCGGCTTGCTGCCCGAGGCGGACTGGCGGCGCATCCTGGCGCTGCTCGAGAACGCCGGCTTCGCGCTGTACGCGCCGGAGCTGGAAGGGCCGCTGTCGCGGTGCGACCCGGAATCCCTGCTGCACGGCCTCACCGAATTCCGCGAGCACCTGGGCGGGCGCATGACCGTCATGCTTTTGGCCGGCATCGGCCGGGGCGTGGAAGCGCACTACATGGAAGACGAGATCATTCGGGATAGCATCGCCGAACTGGCCTCCGCGGCAGCCGAAGCCAGCCGCCGCGCCGTTTGACTTGAAAGGAGCACGCCGTGAAATGTCCCATGACCACGACCCGGATCGTGGATGAGTACTTCATCGAGAACCGCCATCGCCTGCTCGACATCGCGGCTTTTCTCGACCGGCTGGAACGCTCGGCCGACAGCCAGGACGCCGAGGCGGATTTTCGCATCCAGGCTTTCCGCGGCGCTCTGCAAACGCTGGTGGACGGCCGGGGCGAGCGCGTTCGCCGGGTCCACATGGTTTTCAGCGACCCCACGGCCGAACCCCGCGCGGCGCTGGACCGCAAGGCGGCCTACGGGGCCTACAACCCCGGAAAGGCGGCGCTGTGATGCGATACATCGAACCCCACGCCCACATGGTCTCCCGCACGACCGACGATTACCGGCAAATGGCGCTGTCGGGCTGCGTGGCGATCAGCGAGCCGGCATTCTGGGCCGGCTGGGACCGCTCGACGGCCGACGGATTCGAGGACTACTTCCGCCAGCTCACGGAATTCGAGCCGCGCCGTGCCGCTATTTACGGCATCAAGCACTACGCGTGGCTGTGCCTGAACCCCAAGGAGGGGGAGAACCGGAAACTGGCGCGCGAGGTCATCGAGCGCATTCCGAAGTTCCTGGACCGGCCCAACGTGCTCGGGATCGGGGAGATCGGCTTGAACCGCAATACCCTCAACGAGCTTGAGACGTTTCGCGATCACGTGCGGCTGGCTCTCGACCACCACCAGTTGATCCTGATCCATACGCCGCACCTGGAGGACAAGTACAAAGGCACGCGGCTCATCATCGGCGCGCTACTGGATTTCCCCGAGATGGATCCCTCCCGCGTCATGATCGACCACGCGGAAGAACACACCGCTGAGATGATCCTCTCCAACGGCTTCCGGACCGGCCTGACGTTGTATCCGGAAACGAAAGTGTCGCTGGCGAGGGCGGTGGACATCGTCGAGACCCACGGTTTCAAGCGCATCTACGTGAACTCGGCGTGCGATTGGGGGCACAGTAATCCGGCGGCCGTGCCGCAGTTCATGATGGAGATGCGCCGGCGGGGCCACTCGGAAGAAGCCATCCGGCGGGTGGTGTTCGAGAACCCGATCGCGTTCCTGAGCCAGTCGCCGCACTTCGCCGTGCCCGCGGGCGCGGAGGAGAGCGTCGCGGCGGCCGCCGTCTGACGCCATGTGGCTCCGGGGCGGTCTCGACCTCACCTACTGCACCAACATCCACCCCGGCAGCGGGTGGGAAGAGGTCTCGGCGAACATTCGCGGATTCGCGCCGGAGTTGAAGCGCCGGCTCTCGCCCGACGGAGATTTCGGCCTGGGGCTGCGGCTTTCGGCACGCGAAGCGCGGGAATTGCTCGAAGGCGCCCGGCTGGCCGATTTCCGGTCCTACCTGGAGGGCGAGGGCATGTATGTGGCCCTGCTCAACGGCTTCCCGCACGGCTCGTTTCACGGCGCGCCGGTAAAGGCCAACGTGTACGCTCCCGACTGGCGGGAGGAGGCCAGAGTCGAGTACACGCTCGACCTGATCGCGATTCTCGCGGCCCTGCTCCCGGAAGGGGCCGATGGCGGCATTTCCACCTCGCCGCTCTCCTACAAGCCCTGGATGCAGCCGGCAAAGCGTGGCGACTGGGAAACCATTGTCCACAACCTCACGCGGGTGGCGGAAGCGATGGTTCGCATCGCGCGCGGCCAGGGCAAGTTCATCCACCTCGACATTGAGCCGGAGCCGGATTGCCTGATCGAGAACACGCCGGAGACGGTCGAGTTCTACCGGGCGTGGTTGCTGCCGAAAGGCGCGCCCGCGCTCGCAGCGATGCTCGGCGAGAGCGCCGCCGAAGCGCGCGAGTTGCTGCTCGATCATATCCAGCTCTGCTTCGACTGCTGCCATTTCGCGGTGGAATACGAAGACCCTCTGGCCGCAATCGGGAGCTTCGCCCGGGAAGGAATTCGCGTGGGCCGGGCGCAGCTCAGCTCCGCGCTGGAGGTGCGGTTTCCGGACGATCCGGCGCAATCGGCGGAGATCGCGCGGCGGCTGGCGCCCTTCGCGGACGCAACCTATCTGCACCAGGTCGTGGAGAAGCGCGGCGACCGCCTGCGGCGGTTTCCGGACCTGGCGGACGCCTTGGACCACGCCGCCGAGCCGGGCGCCAGGCGATGGCGGATTCATTTCCACGTGCCGCTATTCACCGAAGGATTCGGCCCGCTGGGCTCGACCCAGGATTCCGTCAGGGCAGCGATCGAAGCGGCGCGGCGAACGCCGTTCACCCGGCATCTCGAGATCGAAACGTACACCTGGGACGTGCTGCCGGACGGCCTGAAGACCGGTCTCGCGGATTCCATCGCCCGCGAGTACAATTGGGCGATGCAGGCGTTCTTAGCGGCCGCCCTCTGAGCCTCCCCCTATGCGCAGAACCGTCGTCATCAACGTGGTCGGCTTGACCTCGAAGCTGCTCGGGCCGCCGATGCCCCGGCTTTCCGAATGGGCGAAGGATGCCTGCATGGCCCCCATCCGACCGGCCTTCCCGGCGGTCACCTGCACGGCCCAGGCGGACTACCTGACTGGGCGGAGGCCGGAAACCCACGGCATCGTCGGCAATGGGTGGTATCACGCGGAAGAATGCGAAGTGCGATTCTGGCGCCAATCGAACCGGCTGGTGCAAGGTCCCAAGATCTGGGAGGCGGCGCGGGCGGCCGACCCATCGTTCACGTGCGCCAACCTGTTCTGGTGGTTCAACATGTACTCCACCGCGGACTACTCGGTCACGCCGCGCCCGATGTATCCCGCCGACGGCCGGAAGCTGCCGGACATCTACACCACGCCGCCCGCGCTGCGGCTGGACCTCCAGTCCAAGCTTGGTACGTTCCCGCTGTTCCATTTCTGGGGACCGATGGCCTCGATCCGGTCAACCCAGTGGATCGCCGAGGCAGCCATGCAGGTCGAAGAGCGATTCCGCCCCACGCTGACGCTGATCTACCTGCCGCACCTCGATTACAACCTCCAGCGGCTCGGACCGGGCAACCCCATGATCGAGCCGGACCTCCGCGCCGTCGACGAGGTGTGCGGCGATCTGATCCGCCACTACGAAGCGCGCGGCGTTGAGGCGATCGTCCTCTCCGAATATGGCTTGACGGACGTGTCCAGGCCGGTGCACGTGAATCGCGCTCTGCGGAAACACGGGCTCATCGCCGTGCGCGAAGAACTGGGCCGGGAGCAGCTCGACCCGGGCGCCAGCGCGGCCTTCGCGGTGGCCGACCATCAGGTAGCGCACGTCTACGTCAATGACCGCGCGCGGCTTTCCGAGGTCCGCGGGCTTCTGGAGAAGACCGCCGGGGTTGAGGCCGTTATGGACAAGAACCAACAGGCGGCTTGCGGGCTGAGCCACCCGCGCTCCGGGGACCTGGTGGCCGTCTCCGCGCCGGACGCGTGGTTCACGTACTACTACTGGCTCGATGATGCGCGCGCGCCGGATTTCGCGCGCACCGTGGAGATCCACCGGAAGCCGGGCTACGATCCGGTCGAGTTGTTTCTGGACCCTCAACTATCGTTGCCCAAGGCGGCGGTGGCCTGGAGGCTGCTGAAGAGAAAGCTTGGCTTCCGGACGCTGCTCGATGTAATCGGGCTGGACGCTTCGCTGGTCAAAGGCTCGCACGGCCGCGTGCCGGACAGCGCAATGGACTGGCCCGTCGCCATCACCCGGCGCAAGCCGCTTCTGGGAGGCCGGAACCTGGAATCCACGGACGTTTACGGACTGGTGTGGAAGCACCTGGCAGCGGAGTAGGCTCGCCGCTGGACGGAACCTGAATTCCGAAGTCAACTTCGGTGAAATTGGATTTCCGCGGCGCAAGGGTTTGAGAATCAGTTTTGTATCAGGGCACGGCTTCAGCCGCGCTGGACCGGGTGTGCGACATGAAAGCGGGCGGGACTATCGAACTGCACGCCGGCGGAACAAATCCGGAAGTACGCCGCACTTATAGTTTGCAGTTGCCGAATTATCTTAGCGCTTATGGGGGCCTGCCCCACTGGGCACACTTCGGGCTTGAGGGAATGGACGAGCGGAGGTTGCCCGGCTTGGCAGGCGAAAGCGCCTGCCCCACCAAGCACACTTCGGGCGTGGAGGTTGCCCGACGCGGGTCGGGCATGCCCGACCCCTACGGGGATGGGCATGTTGAAAACTTCGTTGCGGCGGCCGGGGCTCTCGGACTTTTCGCCGTGCGTCACCGGCCGCCA
>CAIRXZ010000049.1 GCA_903882645.1 uncultured Acidobacteriia bacterium
CGGATCGTCTACAGTCGGCACGCAGGCTATCGAGTAGAGTGTGAAACATCCGGGCTAGGGGAACAGCCACTGCTCCTGCCAGGCGCCGCCATCGCGAATGTAGACGACGCGCTCGTGCCGGCGAAAGGGCTTCTGCTTCCAGAATTCGATCCGCTTGGGGACGACCCGATACCCGGACCAGAATGGCGGCCTTGGCACGGGGCCGAGAGGATATCGCAGCGCGACCATGGCGCACGCCTGCTCGAGCTCAAAATAGCCGCCGCGCATTGGGCGCGATTGTTGCGAGGCCCACGCGCCAATCTGGCTGAGGCGGGGGCGGGTGGCGAAATAGGCGTCGGCCTCGGCGTCCGTGGTTCGCTCGACCGGCCCGGTGATGCGCACCTGGCGGGTCAGCGGTCCCCAATAGAAGCAAAGCTCGGCCTGCGGGTTCACCTTGAGCTGGGCGGCCTTGGCGCTCTCGAGGTTGGTGTAGAAGACGAAGCCGTGTTCGTCGGCGTGCTTCAACAGCACCATGCGCGCCGACGGACGGCCCTGGATATCGGCCGTTGCCAGCGCCATCGCCGTCGGTTCGTCGATGCCGGCGCGCTTTGCATCCTCCATCCAGGAATTGAACTGCACGATTGGGTCAAGCATGGGAGTTAGCGATTGAATTTCGCAAATCAGCCTGACAGGTAGGGACGGACCGCCGGGCCGTCCGTTGGATTCGGCGCGCCCAGCGGTCGCGCCCTACCTTCTGCGTTAGGCTAATACGCGAGCCTTAATGGAGCCTTTGAACTGCACTGAATGCAGACGGCCAGCCAGCGAAAAAAACAGCCGCGTTGGCAAAACGCGGCTGTTTGGGACATTGTCAGAAGACTGCGTCAGCCGCTGGTGACCGATTTGATGGATGGACCGTCGCCGTTCTTGGGAGCAGGAGCCTTGGGCGCGGGAACCGCTGGGGCGGCTCCGGCTGCGGCCTGGGTGGCGGCCAGCTTCTGGTAGAAGGCGAAGCGCTTGTAGACTTCGGCCTGGGCCAGGCGGTCGAGTTCCTGTGAGCGATTCGGATCCTTCTTCTCGAGCAGGCGGAACCGATTCTCGGTCTTCGTGTACTTGACGAGCTCGGACTTGGGCGCAGGCGAATCGAGCTGCAGCGGATTCTCGCCGCGCTCGGCGCGCCGCGGATCATAGCGGAAGAGCGGCCAGTAGCCGGTCTCAACCGCCATCTTCTGGTGTTCAAGACCGTCGATCAGCGAGTAGCCGTGGGCGATGCAGTGGGCGAACGCGATGATGAGGGAGGGTCCGGGAAAGGATTCTGCCTCACGCAGGGCGGCCAGGGTCTGGTTGTCGCGCGCGCCGATTGAAATGTGGGCGACATAGGTGTTGCCATAGGTCATGGCCAGCAATCCGAGATCTTTCTTCCCGGTGGCCTTGCCGCCCATGGCGAAGCGCGCCGCCGCGCCGAGCGGGGTGGCTTTCGAGCACTGACCACCCGTGTTGGAGTAGACCTCGGTATCGAGGACCAGGACGTTGACCTTGCGGCCGGACGCCAGGACGTGGTCGAGGCCGCCATAACCAATGTCGTAGGCCCAGCCATCGCCGCCCAGGATCCACACGCTCTTCTTGACGAAATAATCGGCGAACTCACGCAGCTCGCGCGCAGTGGGATCGTCGGGGATTGCGGCGAGCTTTTCGCGCAATTCCACGACCCGGGCGCGCTGGGCGGCAATGCCCGCTTCGGAGGTCTGATCGGCCTTGAGCAAAGCCTCGACGAGCGGGGGGCCGACGCGTGCGGCGAGCTTCTGCAGCAGGTCGCGCGCAATCAACTCCTTGCGGTCGAGGCCGAGTCGGAGGCCGAGGCCAAACTCCGCGTTGTCCTCGAACAGCGAATTGGACCAGGCGGGGCCGCGTCCTTCGCTGTTGCGCGTATAGGGCGTGGTCGGCAGATTGCCGCCGTAGATCGAGGTGCAGCCGGTGGCGTTGGCGATGACCGCACGGTCGCCAAAGAGCTGCGTCAACAGCTTGACGTAGGGTGTCTCGCCGCAGCCGGAACAGGCGCCGGAGAATTCGAACAGGGGTTCGAGGAACTGGGCGCTCTTCACTTGGTCGAGCTTGAGCGTGGTGCGATCGGGCGAGGGGAGGCGGAGGAAGAACTCGAAGTTCTGGCGCTCCGACACCCGCAGCGGGGCCTGAGCCTGCATGTTGATCGCCTTCTTTTTCGGATCGGTCTTGTCCTTGACGGGGCAGAACTGCACGCACAATTCACAGCCGGTGCAATCCTCGGGCGCGACCTGCAGCGTGTAGCGCATGCCCTTGACATCCGGGGAGCGGAAGTCGGTGGAATGAAAGGTCTCGGGAGCGCCGACGAGGGCCTCGGGCGGGAAGTATTTCGCGCGGATGGCCGCGTGGGGGCAGATCTCGACGCACTTGTTGCATTGGATGCAGAGCGCGGCGTCCCACACCGGAATTTCGTCCGCCAGGTTGCGTTTTTCCCAGTGGGAGGTGCCCGTCGGCCAAGTGCCGTCCGGCGGGAAGGCGCTGACCGGCAGTTCGTCGCCCCGGCCGGACAGCATGACCGCCGTGACGTTGCGGATGAAGTCGGGGGCATCCTGCGGCACCGGCGGGGGGCGCTGCACGCTCGACGTGGCGTGAGCCGGGATGGGCACCTCACGCAACGCCTCGAGGGCGCTGTCGACCGCGGCGACGTTCTTCTTGACGACCTCGTCGCCCTGCTTGCCGTAGGACTTCTTGATGGCCTTCTTGATGCTCTCCAGCGCCTGGGGCAGCGGCAGGACGTGGCTGAGCGCGAAGAAGCACACCTGCATGATGGTATTGATGCGCCCGCCGAGCCCGCATGCCCGGGCAACCGCCCCGGCGTCAATGGCGTAGAAGCGGAGCTTCTTGGTTATGATCTCCTGTTGCGTCTCGATGCTCAGGCGATCCCACAAGGTCTCAATCGGGCCCGGGGCGTTGAGCAGGAACACGCCGCCGGGGGCCGTCTGGGCGAGCACCGGCTGGACCTCGAGCAGGAAGAATTGATGGCAGGCGACAAAGCCGGCCTGACTGATGAGGTAAGGCGCCCGCACGAGCTTGTCGCCAAAGCGCAGGTGGGAAATGGTCGTGGCACCGGACTTTTTCGAATCGTAGACGAAATAGCCCTGCGCAAACTTGCCCGCATCTTCGCCGATGATTTTGATCGTGTTCTTGTTGGCGCCCACGGTGCCGTCGGCCCCCAGGCCAAAGAAGACGGCGCAGGTGCGCTCCGGCGGCTCGATGTTCACCGCCGGGTCATAATTGAGGGAGAGGCCGGTGACATCGTCCCGGATTCCGATCGTGAAAGGATTCTTCGGCTGCGAACGGCCGAGTTCGGCGAACACCGCGAGTACCATGGCAGGGGTGAATTCCTTCGAAGAAAGACCGTAGCGGCCTCCTATTACCGTGACCCGCCCGGCCTTCGGCGTGAACCAGCCGGCCAGTTCCGCTTCGCGCAGCGCGGCCACGACGTCGACAAAAAGCGGCTCGCCGACGGCGCCGGGTTCCTTCGTGCGATCCAGCACGGCGATGGACTTGACGGTGCGGGGCAGGGCGGCGGCAAACGCTTTGACCGAGAATGGCCGGTAAAGGCGGACCTTGAGGACGCCGGTCTTCTCGCCGTTCGCGTTCAGCCAGGCGGCTGTCTCGGCGGCGGTTTCGGCGCCGGAGCCCATGATGACGATTACGCGCTCAGCCTCGGGATGGCCTTCGTAGTCAAACAAATGGTATGCGCGGCCGGTGAGCTTGGCGAACTCGTCCATGACTTCCTGCGTGATGGCGGGAGCGACATCGTAAAACCGGTTGATGGTTTCGCGGGCCTGGAAGAACACGTCCGGATTCTGGGCGGTGCCGCGGAGGACGGGATGATCCGGGGTAAGGCTCCGGCGTCGGAACGCGGCAAGGGCCTCGGCGTCAGTCAGCGTGCGCAGCGTCTCATCGCCGATGCGAACGACCGTATTAACCTCGTGCGAAGTCCGGAAGCCGTCGAAGAAATGGAGGACGGGAATGCGGGTGCGC
>CAIRXZ010000050.1 GCA_903882645.1 uncultured Acidobacteriia bacterium
ATCGTCTTTGTGTAAAGGTCAATGCGCATGTGAACGCCTCCAATCTGTTCACCGCGGATCGCGGGACGTGCCAAATACGGCATTTTTGGGGCCGACAGCGCCATTTGGCCGTCTAAGGCTGGAACTCCATCGGAAGTGCTCCGGCAGGACGGTTCTCCGGAAGTGGCGAGAAGGCGAGCCTGGAGCGGTTTCGATAGAGCCGTTCGCAGTGAGTCGCTGGCGTTTCCGGCGAACGCGGCAGTCTATGGGTTCTGAATTGTAACTAATTGGCGCCGTGGGACTTGCCGTCCTGGACGGGAGAGTGCAGCGAACGGCAGGGCCAGGTGACCGCCGCTCCTGGCAGTCTCATTTCCCGGCCGCGCGCGACATCGTCCTGGGAAGTGAGGGGTTACGCGCCTTTGGCGCGAATGATGGAGAACAAACCGCACGCCTTCGGCGTGGACGATATTGCTCGTCCCCTCCTTGCTCTGCGCCAAGTCGTGTTTTTGGTGGCCCGCCGCCGGTCGAGATGCAAAGGCTGCATCTGAAATGCGGAATCTGCCGACCCGCGCGGTCTTCGAAAAGCCGCTCACACACCAAGATCCAGCGGCCTCGGTTGCGTCCGGGTTCCGCCCTGCAGTCATTAAGGCGGCACGCCGATTCCCAGGGGAGCGACGGTGGGGCTTGCCCGAAAGGGAGGCCCTCCAGGCCACGCCGCTTAGATCATCTCGTTGAGAAGCTCGGGGCGCGGGTGGGGGATCACCACTCTGTTGACCAGCATGCCCTTCCGGCCGACGATCTGAGCGCCGGCTTCCACGGCGGCGGATACCGCCGCGACGTCTCCGGTGAGGGTGACGAAAGCCTTGCCGCCCAGCGCCATGGCGAGGCGGATCTCGATGAGCCGCACGTTGGCGGTCTTGACGGCGGCGTCGGCGCCCTCGATCAGGGCGGCCACCGAGAACGACTCAATCACCCCGAGGGATTCGAGCGCTTCCACCTTGGAAACGCCGCTAAGCGCCGGAAAGACGGACTCGTGCAGGTTCGGGATAACGAAGGAATCGACGATGGCGAAGCCCGCCCCGGCGATGCCCGCGGCCACGGACGCTTCGATGGCGGCCACATCGCCGCGCACCATCACCATGTACTTGCCCGAGCAGATGGAACGCGAGAGCACCAGCTCGACATCCGCGGCCTTAAGCATCGCATCGCAAGCCTGGAAGCCGGCGGCGACGCTGGTCAGTTCGATCAAACCGATTGAGTTCCCAGCCATGCGGGTTCCATCCTAGTTCGCTTCAATCTCCACGTACTCGGGCGAGACGCTTCGCACTTTGCCGTCGATGCTGGCGTGAACGTGCGCGCCGAGGCGGCCCTCTTCCACGCGGCCCACCGGCTGCCCCGCCTTCACCTTCTGGCCTTGACGCACAACCGGCGCGGCGGCCTCGCCGGCATGTTGCCGCATCTTGATTCGGACCGCGGCCGGCTGGAACGCCACCTCTTCGAAGGGCGTTTCCCGCTCGTACTCCTCGATCTGCAATCGGCGGCGCAGGTTGGCGAGCGGCACGCGCCGGAACTCCTTCATGGGGTGCACTTCGACGGGCTTCTGCTGCACGAACTTCAAGCCGGCGGCGCGGCGGCCGCGCTTGCCATCGTCGCACGCCTCCTTGGGGTAGAGGTCCTCGGGGCAGGCATAGAGCGTACACAGGCCGCAGGCGCAACACAGCTCGGACCACTGGTTCCACATGTCCGCGCCGGACACGCTGAAAGCCAGGCTGCGCATCACTTTGTGCGGCTGCACCTCATAGCCCAGCAGGTAACGGGGGCAAAACTCGGTGCAATAGCTGCACTGGTCGCAGGCCGATTTGCCGATGCGGTTCATTTCCCGCTGCGAGCGCGTGCGCCGCGTCATGAGGTAGTGGCTGCGCGGCAGGACGATCAGACCGCCGGTGGTCTTGGAGACCACTTCGTCCAGGTCGAAGGTCAACGCGCCCATCATGACGCCGCTGACGAAGACGCCGAAATCCTCCACCGCGGCGCCGCCGGCGAGCGCGATCAGATCGCGGAACGGCGCGCCCACCGGGGCCCAGAACGATTTCGGCTCGCGCACCGCCCCGCATACCGAAAGGAACTTGCGGGTGACCGGCTGGTCCTGCTCCGCCATCCGCACGTTATATAGCGTTTCGACGTTGTTGACCACGCATCCGACGTTGAGGGGAATGCCGGCGGGCGGAATCAGACGCCCGGTGGCCGAATAGACCAGCTCGTACTCGTCGCCCGAGGGGTAGAAATCGCCCAGCATGACGAACTCGATACGGTCCGATTGCAGGCTCCCCTTGAGGGCCTCGATCGACGCCGCGTTCTTCGTTTTGACGCCGAACTTGCCGGCGCGCGCGCCGACCGCGTCCATCATGGAGTTCATTCCGGCCAGGATCTCGGCGGGGAAATGCTTCATCAGCTCGGCGTCCTTGTGGATCAGCGGCTCGCACTCCGCGCCGTTGGCGATCATGAACTCGACCTGAGATTGCGCCTTGACGCAGGTCGGAAAACCGGCGCCGCCAGCGCCGACGACCCCGTGTTCGCGCAATTTATCGGGCAGCATCAATAGACAAGGATACCAGTGGAGCGGCTTTCGGGGCGGGTGAGCGTACGCCGCGGAAGCGCGTCCCCGGGAGTGGGGACGCAGCAGACTGAGAGTCCGCGCCACGGAGCGGGTGGGAAGCGATGGGCGTCCACAAGAAACCTAGCGCCGGTGGGCGTCGATCTCGGCCGCCTCTTCGGCGCTCAGGCGGAACTCCAGCGCGCCGATGACGCCTTCCACCTGCCGGGCGGAGCGCATCCCCACGATGGCCGCGGTCACCGCCGGATGACGCAGGGCCCAGGCGATGGCCACTTCGCCCGCGGTACGGCCGCGCCGGGCGCCGATTCGCTTCATCAGCTCCGCAAGGTCGAGACTCCGCGAAAGCCCCGGCTCCTGGAAGGCCGGTGCGCGGCGGCGGAAATCGTCTTGCGGGAAAGCAGCCACGCGCTCCCTGGTCATGGTTCCGGTGAGCAGCCCGGACTTCATGGGCGAGTAGACGATCGCTCCGATGCCGTGCCGCCGGCAATACGGCAAAACCTCGTCTTGCGCCTCCGGGGAGATCGCCGAGTAGGGCGGCTGGAGGGAAGTAATGGGCGCAATTCGCCGGCAGCGATCCATTTGCCGCGCGTCGAAGTTGGAAACGCCGATCCAGCGTACCTTGCCCTGCTCTTTCAGCTTGGCCAGCGCGGTCCAGCCTTCCTCGATGTCCTCATCCGGCAGCGGCCAGTGGATTTGATACAGATCGATCGAGTCCAGCTTCAGGCGCCGAAGGCTCGCCTCGCACTCGCGCCGGACGGAGGCGGCTTTCAAGGAGCCGGTGATCTCGCCCGCTTCGTTCCAAACCCGTTCGCACTTGGTGAACACATAGGGCCGGTTGGCCCTGCCGGCCAGGGCGCGGGCCACCACTTCCTCGGAATGTCCCAGACCGTAGACCGCCGCCGTATCGATCCAATTCACGCCGGCGTCGAGCGCCGCGTGAATGGCGGCGATGGACTCATCGTCGTCCTGCGGCCCCCAGGCGAAAGCCCATCCGCCGCCGCCCATGGCCCACGCGCCGACGCCGATGGGCGTCAATTCCATGTCGCTGCCGCCAAGCCGTTTCTTCTCCATCTCCTCTACAATAGCCAAGGTTGGCTCCCGCGGAGGGCGCCGCCTTATAATATTCCCGAAGCCATGGACACCTTCACGCCGGCAGAACGCAGCGCGGTCATGCGGCGCGTGCGGGGCAAGGACACCAAGCCGGAGATGGCCGTGCGAAGCATGGTACACCGGCTCGGGTTCCGCTACACGTTGCATTGCGCCGGCCTGCCCGGCAACCCGGACCTGGCGTTTCCGCGCCGCGGGAAGGTCATCTTCGTACACGGCTGCTTCTGGCACGGGCACGCTTGCCGCTCCGGCCGGAACCGCCCGAGTTCGAACCAAGCTTACTGGATTCCCAAGCTGGAGGGGAACAAGGCCCGCGATCGTGGCAACCGCCGCCGCCTGCGCGCGCTGGGATGGGAGGTGCTGACGATCTGGGAGTGCCAACTCAGAGATACGGCCAGGCTGCGCGGGAGGATTGCGGAGTTTCTGGGGGAATAGTGGCGCGGGCTCTTAGGATCTGTGCATCAATAAGTGCTTCACAACGGCTGTGCAATGCGCTATGGTCGAATTGTGGCCGGCACGGTTGGTGCAGCGCAGGGTATTCGGCAGCGTTACGAGGGACTGTCGCCTGTTCTGAATGAGCGGGCGCTACGCCGGTTTGCAGCCACTGAAGCCCAATCCTACGGTCATGGCGGGGTAAGCGTGGTATCTCGAATCACCGGGATCGCCCGGAGCACGATCTGCCGCGGGATAAGGGAGATCGCGGAGAAGCGTCAACTGGAGGCCGGGCGGATACGCAAGCGCGGCGGTGGCCGGAAGGCGAAGCTGGCCGAAGATTCCACGTTGTTGTCGGATCTTGAGCATTTGGTGGAGCCGGCAACGCGCGGGGATCCCATGTGACTGATGCGTTGGACGTCGAAAAGTCTGCGACACTTGTCACAGGCGTTGCAGGGGCTGGACCATTGGGCTTGTCCGCACGTGATTGGCGACTGTCTGCGCGAACTTGGGTACAGTCTGCAAGCCAACAGTAAGACACGGGAAGGAAGCGGTCACGTGGACCGGGACGCACAGTTTCAGTACATCAGCGATCAGGCCAAGGCGTTTGTGGCGGCGGGTGAGCCAGTCATCTCGGTGGATACCAAGAAGAAGGAACTCGTAGGGGACTTCAAGAACAACGGCCGCGAATGGCGTCCCAAAGGGTCTCCGGAAGCGGTCAATGTGTATGATTTTATCGACCCAAAACTGGGACGCGCCGTCCCGTATGGCATCTACGATATTGGCGACAACAAGGGGTGGGTCAGCGTTGGTACCGATCACGATACCGCCAGCTTCGCCGTCCACGCTATAAGCCGGTGGTGGCTGACCATGGGACAGAAGCGTTATCCAAACGCAACGCGCCTCCTGGTGACTGCCGATGGTGGGGGCAGCAATGGACACCGTGTGCGTTTGTGGAAAGTAGAATTGCAGGCGCTGGCGAATACCCTGCGCATCCCCATCACGGTTTGCCATCTGCCGCCTGGCACGAGCAAATGGAACAAGATCGAACATCGACTCTTTTCCTTCATCACAATCAACTGGCGCGGAAAACCGCTCCGAAGCTTCAAGACGATTGTCCAGTTGATCGCAGCAACCACAACTACCGCTGGACTTACCGTGCGCGCTGAACTGGACGAGAACAAATACCCCAAAGGAGTCAAAGTTTCCGACGCCACATTCGACTCCCTCAATCTCACCCGCCACCCATTTCACGGTGACTGGAACTACACCATATCGCCCCGCACCTAACTGAAGCGGTTATTTATGCACAGGCCCTTAGC
>CAIRXZ010000051.1 GCA_903882645.1 uncultured Acidobacteriia bacterium
GTGTGATGAGTTCGAACCCAAATTCTCCTCGCCGGGGTCATCCAATGGTGACCGCCGTTGGGGCTTCATTCAGGCCCTACGAGAAGTTCAGTACCACCCCAAATGCAACGCTTGTCGGCCGACAAGAAAACCGTTTGGCCTGCGGGAGTGGGCCGCAAGCCTCTCTACAACTCCAAAATACCAGACGGACGGGAAGAGACTGTTTGCGAGGTCTCTGTAACCTATTGAAAACACGACGTAAACTTTTTTAAAAGTTCGTGTGAACGAAAAAGCACGGCCCTGTGGAGTTAAACTGAACCATAAGGCGCGCGGGCGGTCCTCGAAAAGAGGCGTCCGGCATTCGCGGGAAGGTAGAACATGTCAAAAGTATTCGAAGGCCAGCTTACGGCCGCCGGTTTGCGATTCGCCATCGTGGTGAGCCGGTTCAACGGCTTCGTCACCGAGCGCCTGCTCGGCGGCGCCATGGACGCGCTTACGCGGACCGGGGCCGATGCGGAACTGATCGATGTGATCAAGGTTCCGGGGTCATGGGAGGTCCCGCTGGCGGCCGGCGAGCTGGCGCGCGGGCATCGCTACGACGCGGTGATTTGCCTGAGCGCGGTGATCCGCGGCGAGACGCCGCATTTCGACTACGTGGCGGCGGAAGCGGCCAAGGGCGTGGCCCACGCCTCGTACGATACGGGGGTGCCGGTGGCTTTTGGGGTGCTCACCACGAACACGCTGGAGCAGGCTATCGACCGGGCGGGCGCCAAGGGCGGCAACAAGGGTTTCGACGCCGCGATGTCCGCCATAGAGATGGCCAACCTGCTGCGAGCGCTGCGCCAGACGGTCTAATGCCTTCACGCACCAGGTCCCGGCAGCGCGCCCTTCAGATTTTGTTCCTGTTGGACGCGCGCGGCCAGCCGGTGGAGGAGGCCATCGATTCCTACTGCGGCGCGCTTTTCCAACAGGAACCGCCGGAGCGCGACGCTTTCGCGGCCGAGCTGGTGCGCGGGGCCGCGGAGCACATGGCGGAGCTGGACGCGCTCATCAAGAAGCACGCGGAGCATTGGCGGCTGGAGCGGATGCCCGCGGTGGACCGCAGCATTCTTCGCCTGGCGGCTTATGAGCTAAAGCACGGCGACATGCCGGCGGCGGTGATCATCGATGAAGCGCTGGAGTTGGCGCGCAAGTTCTCGGGGGAAGAGTCGGCGCCGTTTGTGAATGGGGTGCTGGACGCGATACATCGGGAGGTGAGGGCGGAGTAGCTGTCAGCGGCCGGGGTACAGTTGTCCAGGTGGAGCGCCGCAACCAGCGCAGCGCGCCCCTATCCGGGGTACAGTATGGTTTCTTGAGATACTCGAATGCGACTTAGCTGGAACGAGATCAGGGCACGCGCCGCCCGCTTCGCGGAGGATTGGAAAAAGGGCTATTGCGAACGCGGGGAGAGCCAGACTTTTTACAACGAGTTCTTCGAGGTTTTTGGCGTTACGCGGCGGCGCGTCGCGAGCTTCGAAGAACCCGTCAAACTCCTTGGCAAAGACCGCGGCTTCATCGATCTGTTCTGGAAGGGCGTGCTTCTCGTCGAGCAGAGGAGCGCCGGCCGCGACCTGAAGCGGGCCAAGGAGCAGGCGCTCAAGTACTTCCCCGGCCTCAAGGAACACGAACTGCCGCGGTACCTGCTGGTGAGCGATTTCCGGACCTTCGAGCTATACGATCTCGATGAGGGCACAGAGGTCCGGTTCCCGCTTCACCAGTTCCCCGATCTCGTGGAGCAATTCGCCTTTGTCCTCGGCGTCCAGAAGCGAACGTTTCGAGACCAGGACCCGGTGAATATCAAGGCGTCCGAGATGATGGGAAGGCTCCATGACGCCCTGAAGAAGTCCCACTACGAAGGCCACAATTTGGAGCGCTTCCTGGTGCGATTGCTGTTTTGCCTGTTCGCGGACGACACCGGAATCTTCGAACCCAGGGACATCTCCTCGGCGCTCCTCACCGAGCGGACCAATTCCGACGGAAGCGACACCGGAATGTGGCTGAGCCAGTTGTTCGAGGTTCTCAACACCCCCGTGGCGCGGCGCCAGAGCAACCTCGACGAAGACCTGGCGCAGTTCCCCTATATCGATGGCGACCTGTTCCAGGAACGCCTGCCGCTTCCTTCCTTCGACACCGCGATGCGTTCGCTTCTTCTCGAAGCTGTCGATTTCAGTTGGGACGCCATCTCGCCCGCGATATTCGGTTCGCTGTTCCAGTCCGTCATGGACAAGAAGGACCGCCGGAGCCAGGGAGCGCACTACACAACCGAGCGGAACATTCTGAAGGTCATCGAGCCGCTTTTCCTGGACGACTTGCGAGCCGAGTTTAAGCGCCTTGAGGAACGCCGCGACAGCGGGCGGCGCAAAGCGCTCGAGGCGTTCCACAATAAACTCTTGTCGCTGCGCTTCCTCGACCCGGCCTGCGGCTGCGGGAATTTCCTGATCATCTCCTACCGCGAGCTTCGGCTTCTTGAGATCGACTTGCTAAAGGCGCTTCGCCGGGATGGCCAGTTGGCGCTCGACGTTTCGCAGATGTGCCGGATCGATGTGGACCAGTTCTACGGGATCGAACTCGCCGAGTTTCCCGCGCTAATAGCCGAGACGGCCCTGTGGATGATGGATCACATCATGAACAACCGGCTGTCGCGGGAGTTCGGCCTGAGCTTCGCCCGCATCCCCATCAAGAAATCGCCGCACATCCGGTGCGCCGACGCCCTGGAGGTGGACTGGGCCGGCCTGATCGCCCCGAAGGATTGTTCCTACGTGCTTGGCAATCCTCCTTTCGGGGGCGCGAAGTACCAGGGCGCCAAGCAACGAGGGCAAGTGCGGCGCGTCGCGAAACTCGGTGGTTCCGGCGGAACGCTCGATTATGTGACCGCTTGGTTTATTACCGCCGGCGCCTATTTACAGCGGTCGCAGGCGCAAGTCGGCTTCGTGGCTACCAACTCGATCACGCAGGGTGAGCAAGTAGCGCAACTCTGGCCTGTTCTCTTCGATCGCTACGGGCTCGAAATCAAGTTCGCTCACCGAACCTTCGCATGGGGCAGCGACGCTAACGGCAAGGCGCACGTACACGTCGTGATTGTCGGCCTGACCAGGCGGGACCAGGAGCCACCCGCTAAGCGCCTGTTCAGCTACAACCACATCGAAGGCGACCCCACCGAGAGCAAGCACGTGGCGATCACGCCCTATTTATTCGACGCCGGCAACGTTGTAAACCGTCACCTCGTGGTCGCAGAGACCAGCCGGCCGCTTTGCGACGCGCCTCAGCTCGTCATCGGCTCCAAACCCATCGACGACGGGCACTACATTTTCTCGGTGGCAGAGCGGAGGGAGTTTCTGCGCAGAGAGCCGGACGCCAGGCAGTTCATGCATCGTTTCATTGGAGCCGATGAATTCATCAATGGCCTCGATCGATGGATTCTGTATCTGGGCGACACATCGACAGCCGAGATCCGCGGCATGCCGGCGGTGAAGGAACGCGTGGCGGCCGTCAGCGAATTCCGGAAGCAGAGCAAAAGTCCCGGCACCCGGAAGCTCGCCGATGACCCAACCCGGTTCCACGTGACGGTCGTGCCTGACCGGCCCTTTCTTGTTATCCCGGAAGTCAGCTCGGAGAAGCGCGATTACCTGCCGATGGGCTGGCTGAAACCGCCCACGATTCCCAGCAACCTGGTGCGCGTGCTGCTCGACGCGGACCTCTGGCATTTTGGAATCCTGACATCCGCGATGCACATGGCGTGGTTGCGTCAGATCGGGGGGCGCCTCAAGAGCGATTATCGCTATTCGGTCGGGATCGTCTACAACACCTTCCCGTGGCCCGAAGCGACGGACCAGCAGCGGGAGAAGGTGCGGTCTCTTGCGCAGGCGGTGCTTGACGCCCGCGCCTGCTCTCCCGGCGAGACGCTTGCAGACCTCTACGATTCCCTTATGATGCCCTGGCAATTGCGGAAGGCCCACCGCGCTCTCGACCGCGCGGTGGACAGGCTCTACCGTTCCGCCGCTTTCACCGGAGATCGCGATCGCGCGGAGCATCTCTTCGGGCTTTATGAGAATCTCGTAGCGCCCTTGGTCGCCGCAGCCGCGCCGCGAACAGGCCGTTCACGACGACCGTAGTGTCGCTCCAGAAAGTCGGCGTGAGCCTTGCCGTTCCTGGGGCGTCGAACACGCGCCTGTAGACGCGCCGCTCCGCAAAGCAGCGTACACGCAACCAATTCCAATTCCCGCGACCCGACGGCGAAAGCGAGCCGGCCGGAAGAACGCCGGCAAGGACGCCGGCGTGGCAGGCCGGAGGCCCATTCCACGGGCGGAAACGCCGCGGCTCGCGAAGAAGCGGCAGGATTGCAGCACTATCTGTTCGAGAATGTCTTCCGGCACGGCGGCCCGGCGCCGCCTGCCCGATTCTCCCGGACCAGCGCGGCATCGTGCGCCGGCGGGGCGGACGGGCTGACCGGGCCGCCGTCATTCGGTTAATATATTACTGCCAGCCGCCCAGGGGGCCCGAGCTTTGAATATTACCGAGATCTTTATCCGCCGTCCCGTCATGACAACGCTGATCATGACAGGCATCCTGCTGTTCGGGGCGGCCGGATATCGCGCGCTGCCCGTGAGCGACCTTCCCAACGTCGACTTCCCCACCATTCAGGTGAACGCGAGCCTGCCGGGAGCGAGCCCCGAAACCATGGCGGCCGCCATTGCGACGCCCTTGGAGCGCCAATTCTCCACCATACCCGGCCTGGATTCGATGACGTCCACCAGTTCGCGCGGTTCCACCAGCGTCACGCTGCAATTCGTTTTGAACCGCGGACTGGACGGCGCGGCCATGGATGTGCAGTCCGCCATCGTGGGGGCCCAGCGGCTGCTGCCCACCGGCATGCCCAGCCCGCCGACGTTCCGCAAGGTGAACCCCGCGGACATGCCGGTTCTCATGATGTGCCTGAATTCCCCCACGCTGCCGCTCTCGGCGGTGGACGAATACGCCGAGACCATGATCGCGCAGCGCATTTCCATGATCGACGGCGTGGCGCAGGTGTTCGTCTACGGCGCTCAGAAATTCGCGGTGCGGGTGCAGCTCGACCCCAGCCTGCTGGCGGCCCGCGGAATCGGCATCGACGAGGTGGAGAACGCGCTCCTGGCGCACAACGTGAACATGCCCACCGGCACGCTCTGGGGGCCGCGGCAGGCGTACACCGTGCAGGCCACCGGGCAGCTCAGCAGCGCCGCCGAGTACCGGCCCTTGATCGTAACTTACCGCAACGGCTCCCCGATCCGGCTGAGCGAGCTGGGGCGGGTGATCGACAGCGTGGAGAACGACAAGGTGGCGGCCTGGTACAACAAAGCGCGCACCATCAGCCTGATGGTGCAGCGCCAGCCGGGCACCAACACTGTGGAAGTGGTGGACCGCATCAAGCGGCTCCTGCCGGAGTTTCGCGGTCTGATGCCGCCCGCGGTGCAGCTCGACATCCTGTACGACCGGTCGCAATCCATTCGCGAGTCGGTCAACGACGTGAAGTTCACCCTGCTCCTGACGGTGTGCCTGGTGATCATGGTGATTTTCCTGTTCCTGCGGAACATCTCCGCCACGGTGATCCCCAGCCTGGCGCTGCCCATGTCGATTGTCGGCACATTCGCGGCGATGTCGCTGGCGGGCTATTCGCTCGACAATCTTTCGCTGATGGCGCTGACGCTTTCGGTGGGTTTCGTGGTGGACGACGCCATCGTGATCCTGGAGAACATCGTGCGGCACATGGAAATGGGCAAGCCGCGCATGCAGGCGGCGTTCGAGGGCGGCCGTGAGATCGGCTTCACGATTCTCTCGATGACCCTTTCGCTGGCGGCGGTGTTCATTCCGGTGTTGTTCATGAGCGGCATCATGGGCCGGCTGTTTCACGAGTTCGCCGTCACCATTATGTCGGCCATCCTGATTTCCGGGCTGGTCTCGCTGAGCCTCACTCCCATGCTGTGCAGCCGCTTCCTGAAGCAGCCGGGAGGACGGCAGAACGCCTTTCAGCGCTCCTCGGAGAAGGCTTTCGACGGCCTGCGCGAGGTCTACGCCTGGACGCTGCGCGGCGTATTGCGCCACCGCGTTCTCACGATGACGGCGGCGGCCGGCACGCTGGTGGCCACCGTGTATCTCTACGGGCTTGTGCCGAAGGGATTCATCCCCAGTCAGGACACCGGCCAACTGAGCGGATCGACGGAGGCTCCGCAGGACGTCTCGTTCGATGCGATGGTCCAGCGCCAGCAGGAGGCGGCCGGCGTGATCGCCTCCGATCCGGATATCGACGGCTACGCGTCGAGCGTCGGCCAGGGCGGCGGCATTTCCTCGGGCAACCAGGGCCGGTTCACGATCCGCCTGAAGCCGCGCGACGTGCGCCGCAGCACGCCCGAGCAGATCATAGAGAGGCTGCGGCCGCGGCTCAACGCCATCCCGGGCCTGCGTACGTACCTGCAGAATCCGCCGCTGGTGCGCATCGGCGGATTCGTCAGCCGGAGCCTGTATCAGTACACGCTGCAAGGTCCCGAAATCGGCGAGTTGTACCGGGCCGCCGATACGTTCGAGAAGCGCGTGCGCTCCGTGCCGGGCCTCACCGACGTCAACAGCGACCTGCAGATTTCCAGCCCGCAGATTACCGTGGATATCGACCGCGACCGCGCCTCCGCCCTGGGCGTTAACGCGGGCCAGGTGGAGGACGCGCTTTACGACGCCTATGGGGCGCGCGAGATGGCGCCCATCTACAGCCCCACCAACACCTATTGGGTCATCATGGAGCTGCTGCCGAAGTACCTGGTGGATCCCAACCGCCTGTCGATGCTCTACATCCGGTCATCGAACCGGAAGCTGGTCTCGCTCGATGCGGTGGCCCGGATGCGCACGGAAGTGGGACCGCTCACGGTGGCGCACCTCGGCCAGTTGCCGGCGGTGACCATCTCGTTCAACCTGCTGCCGGGAGTTGCGCTGGGCGACGCCGTCGACCAAGTGGAGGAGTTGGCCCGCGAAACCTTGCCGGCGGCCCTGCACACCAGTTTCCAGGGAATGGCCGCGGCGTACCAATCCTCGCTGACCGGTATGGGCGTGCTGCTGGCCATGGCGATCCTGGTTATCTACATGGTGCTGGGCATTCTGTATGAGAGCTTCATCCACCCGTTGACGATTCTCTCGGGCCTGCCCTCGGCCGGATTAGGGGCCCTGGTGACGCTGCTGGTCTTTCACAACGAACTGAACATTTACTCATTCGTGGGGATCATCATGCTGATCGGGATCGTGAAGAAGAACGCCATCATGATGATCGATTTCGCGATCGAGGCCCAGAAGCGGGGCAGCGCGCCCGGCGACGCGATTTACGAAGCCTGCCTGGTGCGTTTCCGGCCCATCACGATGACCACCATGGCGGCGCTGACGGGCACATTGCCCATCGCGCTGGGGTTCGGCGCCGGCGGCGAAGCGCGCCGCCCGCTGGGCTTGGCGGTGGTTGGCGGGCTGGCGGTCTCGCAGTTGCTTACGCTCTACATCACTCCGGTGATTTACATCTACATGGAGAAGGGGCGGGCGCTGCTCGGACGGCGGAAGAAGCGGCCGGAGCGGGTGGCCGAAGCCGTGGGAGCGTGAGGCGGCGGGGGATGGCCGCCGCGCCGAATCTCGCGGTCAAGACGCTACGCTCGATTCGGAGCGGGGAAGTGTAAGATAGCGTCTAGATGCTCAACTTCCGCGAGTTCGAGGCTGGGCCCGACCCGTTCGGGCGCAAGTTCCAGGTCCTTTTCCAGTGGCTGCAGACCGCCATTTCGCTTCGGAACGCCGACGCGGTGGACGTGAAATTCACCGTGGTGGACGAGAGCGGCGCGCGAACGGCGAAAACAATCGCCCTGCCGCTGGCGGACCTGTCGCGGGCCAGCGCCGCGGCAGGCCGCCAGATGGACGACGCGTGGTGCGCGCGCCTGGCCGGGTTGCACCTGCGCCGCGTGGTGGAAACGGGCGAGGACATGGAAAAGGAGCTTGTGACCGTCTCGCCCGCGGACCTGGCGCGACATGCGGCCGAAGTGGCGCGGCTGGAGCGGCCAGAGGCGCACGCGGGGTGAAGCGGACGGCGGCTGGGGATACTCTTTTCATCCTTGAAGACGCCGCGCGCGGGGCGGCCGTTGGGCGCGTCCTGCGCCGCCTGCCGCGCATGACGGGAGCGCCGGTGCGGCTTCAGCGGGCGCGCGGGCTTCGCGACCGGCGCGGCGAGTTGCACGCTGGAACATTCGTGCGGGAGCGGCGCATCGCGTTCGATTGCAGCCGGGCGGAGTTCCCGCGCATCTTCGTACACGAGCTTTTCCACTTTGTCTGGCTGCGCAAGGGCAACGCGGCGCGGCGCTCCTACGAAGAGCTGGTGAAATCCGAATGCCTGGAGGGCGCGGCGGGCGAGCTGGGCTGGTCGGCCGAGTGGCGCAAGCGGGCGCTCGGCCGGAGGGACATCGACGCGCGCACGCGCCGCTGGCGCGAGTACTGCTGCGAGAGTTTTTGCGACTCCGCGGCGTGGCTCTATTCGGGAATCGGGCGCCACGAGGAGTTCACGCTCGACGCGCGGTTCCGGGGCCGCCGCCGGGCGTGGTTCGCCGGAATGGCGGGCGGCTCGGCGTTGTCGATATAATCGAAGCAGGAAGTACATTTGTCTCGACCACTTTTGCCGGCCGCCATCGCCGCGGCGCTACTGCTGGGCTTTTTCCTTTTCAGACAAGGCGGCTCTTCGCCCGATCGGCCCGCGAGACCCGCGCCCGTCAAGGCGGTCAAGGACCGGAGGAGCGCGCCGGATTTCACGCTCAAGGACGCGGACGGCAGGACGGCGCATCTCTCCGACTACCGCGGCAAGGTGGTGCTCCTCGATTTCTGGGCCACCTGGTGCGAGCCTTGCGCCATGGAGATCCCCTGGTTCGTGGACATGCAGCGCAAGCAGAAGAACCGGGGGTTCGAGGTGCTCGGCGTCTCGATGGACGACGAGGGTTGGGAGGCGGTGAAGCCGTTTGTCGCCCGCATGGGCATGAACTACCGCGTGCTGCTGGGCGACGACGAAACGGCGCAGCGTTTTGGCGGCGTGGACGCGCTGCCGACGACGTTTCTGATCGATCGCGAAGGGCGAATCGCCGCGGTGTATGTGGCGGTGGCCGACCGGAGGGATTTCGAAGATGGCGTGGAACTACTCCTGCAGGCTGCGGCGCCGGCTGCTTCCGGCCGCGCTGCTGTGTCTCCCACTTCTGCCGGCGCAGAATAACGGATACCTGACCGCCGGAGAGCCGCAAAGAGTGGCGGGCAAGCGCGGCGCCGCCCTGCAATCGAAGATTCCGTGCTCCGTGCAGGCGGGCTACCACGTGAACGGCAATTCGCCGGCGGAAGACTACCTGATTCCACTGAAGCTGACCTGGACGTCGACGGGCTCGCTGGAACCGGGGCCGGTGGTCTATCCCGCGCCCAAGATGGAGAAGTACGAGTTCGCGGAGAAGCCGCTCTCGGTGTTGACGGGCAGGTTCGAGATCGTCGCCAACTTCAAGGTGGCGGCCCATGCTCCGGCCGGGCCGGGAATCGCAGCCGGAAAGCTGAAATACCAGGCGTGCAGCGACCGGGCATGCTACCCGCCCAAGACGATCGACATCGCGATTTCGTATCAGGTGGAGTAGGGGGCGGGGCGATGGCCTCTTCAAGCCTTCAGGAACTGGCCGATGGCGCGCGTGGCCTGGCGGATGCGCTGCTCGTTTTCCACCAGCGCGAAGCGGACGTGACCCTCGCCTAGCGGGCCGAAACCGATTCCGGGCGAGACCGCGACCAGCGCTTTCTCGAGAAGCAACTTGGAGAACTCGAGCGACCCGCCCGCGCGGTAGCGCTCCGGCACGGGGGCCCAGAGAAACATGGTGCCGCGGGGCTTTTCGACGGGCCAGCCGGCGCGGGCCAGGCCGTCCACCAGCACGTCGCGCCGCTTCTGGTAGGTGGCGCAGATCTTGAGCGTATCCTCGTGGCACTCGCGGAGCGCGATGATCGAGGCGATCTGGATGGGCTGAAACACGCCGTAATCCAGGTAGCTCTTGATGCGCGCCAGCGCCGCGATCATCTTCCGGTGACCCAGGCAGAAGCCCACGCGCCACCCGGCCATGTTGTAGCTCTTGGACATGGAGAAGATCTCGACCGCCACCTCCTTGGCGCCCTCGACCTGAAGGATGCTGGGAGGCTTGTAGCCGTCGAAACCCAGGTCGGCGTAGGCGAAATCGTGGACTACGAGGGTGCCGTGATGGCGCGCCAGGCGGACGATCTCGCGCATGAAATCCAGGTCCACGCAGGTGGTGGTGGGGTTGTGCGGGAAGGAGATCATCAGAAGCTTGGGTTTGGGCGAGGCGCCGCGGTAGAGATCTTCAAGGCGGTTCAGAAACGTGGCGGCGTCGGGCATGGGGAGCAGCGAAGCCTGGCCTTCGGCCATGAGCACGCCGTACTGGTGGATGGGGTAGGCGGGGTTGGGCGAGACGACCACGTCGCCGGGGCCGACGGTGGCGAAGAGGAGGTGCGCCAGGGCGTCCTTGGCGCCGATGGTGACGATGGCTTCGGTATCGGGGTCGAGCGCGACGCCGTAATTCGTCTGGTAGCGCCGGGTGATTTCCTCGCGCAGCCTGGGAATGCCGCGCGACTGCGAATAGCGGTGGTTGCGGGCGTTGCGGGCGGCCTCGATTAGCTTGCTGACGACGGGGCGCGGAGTAGCGCCATCGGGATTCCCCATTCCGAGATCGATGATATCGATCTGCGCGGCGCGCGCCTTGGCCCGCATGTCGTTGATGACGGCGAACACGTAGGGCGGCAGTTTTTGGATGCGATAGAACTCCTGGGAAGTTTCGGACATGGCTAACTTCCCATTCTATATGGTGGGGGCGGAAGGGAAGGACGCGTAGGGTCCGATGATCGCTTTGGAGGCCGCTAAGAAAGGTCATGCTAACCGCACTGAGCCGCGGATAAACGCGGAAAAGAAGGCAGACCAGGAGGTCCGCCCCACTGAAC
>CAIRXZ010000052.1 GCA_903882645.1 uncultured Acidobacteriia bacterium
AAGGCAACAAACTCAGCAGTAATCCCCAACTTTCGTCGGCCGCGTTTTCCATGCTTCCGCACCCTGAAATCAGAGTACGCAAAAAATGAATAGAAGTCAATCATTATCTTAGCGCTTATGGGGCGGACCCCCTGGTCCGCGCGGGTCCCCCTGGACCCGCTTCTCGACGCGGTCGCTGGCGCCAAGGCGCCCACCAGGCCGGCGCGGGCATCGGCTCCCGACTTCAGGCTCCCGACTCCCAAATCCGGAAGAGATTTCAAGGCCGAAGCCCTTGCTTACGCCTTGACCGCGACCTTGATCTGGCGCGGCTTGGCGGCTTCCTTCTTGGGAAGGGTGACGCTCAGAACCCCGTTCCTGTAATCGGCCCCGACGTTCTCGGTGTCGAACGAGTTGGGGACGGAAAAGCTGCGCGTGAATTGGCCGTAAGCGCGCTCGATGCGGTGGAACCCCTTGCCGGCGTCTTCCTTTTCGAATTTGCGCACGCCGGAAAGGGTCAGCGTCTGGTTCTCGACGCGGACATCGATGTCGTTCAGGTCGACGTCCGGCAGGTCGGCCTTCAAGACCAGTTCGTTTTCGGTCTCGTAGATGTCCACCGCGGGCGTCCAGGGCCGGTTGGCCTGGGGCTCGGTGAGCACTCGGGTGAAGGCGTCCTCGAAGAGGCGCAGGCTGGCAAGCGGATCGAAGTGGCTGAGTGACATGTTCTTATAGCTCCTCATTATTTGGTGATGTTGGGAGGCCTTGAAGACCTCATCCAATTGTAATCATAAAATATTAGCGTATTGTTGTCAAGTAAAATTAGCCCAAACGTGTAATTCTTGTTAAGCCGATCACAATCGTGGGTGCCGCCCCCCCACCTCCCCCTCCACCCGCGCTACAATGGCTCTTCCATGCAAGTACTCCAAGCTGGGCGCTTCAAGCTGATCTACCTTGAGTTGCAGCCCGAGATGGTCGCCAGCATTGCCCGGCAGGCGGGGTTCGACGCCCGCACCAAGGACGGGCAGCGATCCATCCATCTGGATCTGAGCGCTCCCGCGCGCGAGGGGCCGCTGCTCCTGTTCGACGCCGCCGATCCGGCCAACCTGGGGTGGTTCTCGCGTTGCCAGTTCTACGTCGATGGCCGCTCCGGTTCGGTCATGCAGACGCCCATTACCCTGGCCAACAAACGCGATCGGGGCGGGCGCCCCCACTCGAACTCGGTTCGTATCTCGATTTCCAAGGAGTTGCCCTCGACCTTCCGGCTACCCGGCAATCAAGCCCTCACCGAGACCGTTTTCTATCATCTCTTCTTCAATTTCCTGAACGGCTTGATGAAAACCGGAGTGGCCGTCTGCGGCGGCGGCGGCGTGCAGCCGCTGGCGGGCCGTACCGAAACCGTCGGTCTGCGCAACTGAAGGCGCCTGCCCGCTCCGCGTGCTAGACTTGAACTTGCGGCCCCATCCCGCGGCATAGGACGCCCGCCCGCGTTTCCGTTTCGATTCGGCTCCCATGAAAACCAGCAATACCGCCATACGCAACATCGCCATCATCGCCCACGTGGACCACGGCAAGACCACCCTCGTCGACGCCATGCTCAACCAGAGCGGCATCTTCGGCTCCCACGAAGAGCACGTCGAGCGCGTCATGGATTCCAACGAGCTTGAGCGCGAGCGCGGCATCACCATCCTCGCCAAGATCACCGGCATCCGCTACCACGGCGTCAAGATCAACATCGTCGATACGCCCGGCCACAGCGATTTCGGCGGCGAAGTCGAGCGCGCCCTCAAAGTGGTCGATGGCGTCATGCTGCTGGTGGATGCCAGCGAAGGCCCCCTGCCGCAGACCCGCTACGTGCTCTCCAAAGCGCTCGAAGCCAAGCTGCCGCCCATCGTCGTCATCAACAAAATCGACCGGCCGGACGCGCGCGTGCCCGAGGTCCTCGACGAAATCTACGACCTCTTCATCGACCTCGACGCCACCGAGGACCAGCTCGGCTTCCCGGTCCTCTACACCGTCGCCAAGACCGGCGTCGCCAAGCGCGCGCTCGACGATCCCTCGAACGATCTGCGCCCCTTGTTCGACGCCATCCTCGAGCACATTCCCGCGCCCCTGGGAGATCCCGATGGCGTGCTGCAAATGATTATCGCCAACCTGGATTACAGCGATTACCTCGGACGCCTCGGCATCGGACGCGTGTTCAACGGCACGCTACGCTACGGCGATACGGTGGCCATCGCCAAGCGCGACGGCTCGATGCACACCACCCGCATTACCAAGCTCTACTCCTTTGAAGGCCTCAAGCGCGTGGACGAAACCATCGGCGTTCCCGGCAACCTCCTGGCCATCGCGGGCGTCGAGGGCATCACCATCGGCGAGACCGTGACCAGCGCCGAAACGCCCAAGCCGCTGCCCCAGATCCAGATCGACGAGCCGACCATCGCCATGGCCTTCACCATCAACAACGGGCCGTTCTCGGGCCGGGAAGGGCAGTGGGTAACCTCGCGCAACCTGCGCGAGCGGCTCGACAAGGAGCTGCTGACCAACGTCTCCATCCGCGTCGAAGAGCTTGGCCACGACACGTTCAAGGTGATGGGCCGCGGCGAGCTGCAACTCGCCATCCTCATCGAAATGATGCGCCGCGAAGGCTATGAAATGATGGCCGGCAAACCCGAAATCATCACCCGCACGGTGAACGGGAAGGTGGAAGAGCCGCTCGAGCTTCTCATCATCGATTGCCCCGAGGCTTTCCTCGGCGTGGTGATCGAAAAACTCGGCCAGCGCAAGGGCAAGATGGCCAAGATGGTCAACCACGGCTCGGGCCGCGTGCGCCTCGAGTTCCTAGTGCCGTCGCGCGGCTTGATCGGGCTGCGCAGCGAGATCCTCACCGACACGCGCGGCACCGCCATCATGAACTCGCTGTTTCACGGCCACATCGCCTGGCAGGGCGAGATTCCGACCCGCCCGACCGGCTCGCTGGTGGCCGACCGCCCCGGCCGCGCCACCGGTTACGCCATCTTCAACCTGCAGGAGCGCGGCGAAATCTTCGTCAGCCCCGGCACGGAGGTCTATGAAGGCATGATCGTCGGCGAAAACGCCCGCGATGCCGACCTGGACGTCAACATCGTCAAGGAGAAGAAGCTCACCAACATGCGCGCCTCCACCGCCGACGAAGCCATCCGCCTGGTCCCGCCCCGCATTCTGAACCTGGAGCAAGCCATCGAGTTCATCCGCGACGACGAATACGTGGAAGTGACGCCGCAATCGATACGGTTAAGGAAGAAGGTTCTGAAAAGGAATCAGAGATAGAGGCCGGGGGCCTGGTGTGACAACGCCGGCCACGGACACAAACGACGCGATGCCGCGCCGCTTGGTTGACTCGAACGGAAAGCGGCGTTACGGTAATGAAGGAAGGGCTGCCGATGACCATCACGATTGAACTCGCACCGGAGCTTCAGGCGGAACTCGCTCGCCAAGCCGCAACGCAGGGAGTAGGGATTGATACGTATGCCGCCGTTCTGCTTGAAGATGCCGCCCATCGTCCCGTTGCGCCCGATGAACCCCAGTCGTCCGCGCCCTCCCGCGAAGTGGTCGAGGCGATCGAGCGGCTCAGGAGTTTTGGAAGTGCCCATGGACTTTCGCTCGGCGGCATGACCATCCGCGAACTGCGCCACGAGGCGCGTCCGTGACTCGCATTGTCATCGACGCTTCGGTGACCTTGTCGTGGTGCTTCCCGGACGAACAGGCGCCCGCGTCCATGAGTGTGCTCGACCGGCTCAGGACCGGCGATCAGGCGCTCGTGCCGGCGTTTTGGGCGCTTGAGGTTCTCAACACGCTGCTGGTGGGTGAACGCAAGGGACGCATAACGGCAGGACAGACAAGAGCGTTTTTCGATGCCCTGCGAATCCTGAACCCGACTCTCGACTGCGCGTCATTGGAGCAAGTTGCAGGACCGGTCCAGATCATTTGCCGCGACCATCGCCTGACTCCCTATGACGCCCTCTACATTGAACTCGCTCTGCGGTCCGGTTGCCCGCTGGCTACTGTGGATCAGCCGCAAAGACAGGCGGCAACCTCTCTCGGCGTTCACTGTTTATAAGCTCGCTCAGCGGCGTCCGAAGCGCGGCTGGCCCTGTGCTTCCGGCGCTCGTCGGCGGGCGCGGGATCGGGGCCGGCTTCAGCGAAAAGGAAGGCAAATGATTCGTGGTCTGCCCGCGCCCCGGGAAGCTAACGGACGCGCCGTGTACCGAGAGGTTCGACCGTGATTCCGTCTTTCGGATGTGCCATGAGGTCGTTCCAACCTTGCCTCTTGTTCATCAGGTGCGCGTCAAAAAACGAGAGCGTGTAGTCGATACCCACCCGGAGGTTGTCGGCCGCCTGGGCGTCGGGAACCGTCCCGAGTTGCCGGATATCCATGAAACTGGCGTGAACGTAGCCGGGCAGCTTGATTGTGATCAAGTAGCTTGCCGCGGAGTTCCCGTTCAAGAAACTCCGCAGGGCGGCGTTCTTGGCGGCGCGCCAGTCTTCGAACTGCTTCCTGGTGACTTTGACCGCGGTGAGCTGCGCATCGGTGAAGCCGGGTTCAGCGACATACATCACGGCCACCGGCGCCTCCGTGCCTTTGCCGGCGATGACCGACGGAATGGGGTCCGGGCTGCCGGCCGGAGTACCGAAGATTTCTCCATCCTGGTTCAGGCAGGCGTGGACGCGAAAATCGACCTGGCAGAGCCGCACGGCCGCCTGTCCACCCAGGGAATGCCCGAATGCGCCTATCCGCGCGAGATCCATCTTTCCGTAGAACTTCGAGCCCCGCTCCCGCGATAGCCTGGTGATCTGGTCCAGGGCGAAGCGCGTGTCCGCCACCCAACGTATTGCTTCGGCGCGAACTGCTTCGAGTCCGGCAACTGTGGGCGGCCCCGAGTCCGGCGGGTTCCCGTTCACGAGAGGAATCAGGGTTCGATATATGCATGAGTGCGAACGGCGCCCGCTGCCACGGTGGGCCAAGCGCCTCCAAACTGAAGCCGCAGCACCCTCGTTTCAGGGGCCGATTCCAGGCCGGCCAATCCTGGGAAGTACTGCGCCGGTTCACCGTTGGCAACTGCCGGGTAGTAGAAGAATGCGGCGATCTCGCGCGGCTTGTTTGCTTCGGGAATCGCGTCTTCGAGGCGGCTCTGATCGGCCCAAAAGAGGGCCGTCCTCCCGACCGCGAACTCGCCATGCGGCGCCGGCAGCGTAACTTGGGCCAGGAGCATCGCGCTGCCCGCCGAGCCAGCCAGGAATGCCACGCGCGCCAACGTCCGCATCAGTCCACAATCTCCTTTTGATAAGCGATTCACTTATTATGCCGCGACCGACTGCGTATCCCGAGGTTGCAGTGCCGAAAACTTCATGGCTCCGTCACCCCAATTCTCGTTCACAGATGCTTCAAAAAAAGTTTGCGCCTTGTTTTCAAGCGGTTACAGGTATTTCGCAATCTGTTTCTTCCCGCCCGTCTGCTATTTTGGAATTGAAGAGAGGCTTGCGGCCCACTCCCGCAGGCCAAACGGTTTTCTTGTCGGCCGACAAGCGTTGCATTTGGGGTGGTACTGAACTTCCCGTAGGGCCTGAATGAAGCCCGAACGGCGGTCACTGTCAGATGACCCCGGCGAGGAGAATTTGGGTTCGAACTCATCACACCCGGTGGGAGGGATAGCGCCTTTTGCCCTGCCATTCGGATATCAGAGGATCAAGCATCGAAACGACCCGGTAA
>CAIRXZ010000053.1 GCA_903882645.1 uncultured Acidobacteriia bacterium
CCACCTTCGCCTTGAACTTCGGCGTGTACTGCTTTCGCGTCGTCGTCATCGCCGTCTTCCTCGCGACCGCCGACTCCGAAATTAACTTAATGCGTGGTCTGAATTCTGGGGTCCACTATAATCACCTCCGTGTTAGCGAGCTTCGGAAACGCGTAAGCCTGCGCGAGCCGTTCACGCACAGCGGGATTGGTCAGCGCGTGAGTCCAGAAGCTCTTGCCCACACCGCGATTGCCGATGACGAGTTGGCGTCTCATGTCGAGGACGCCACGGTGGCCATCCGGGAAAAAGACGCGCTCGAGCTCAATCTCCTCGTTTGGCTCCACCCTCGGCGACATCTCGATGCCGGCCATTGCCTCACGGATGGGTGCCAGGTCGATACCCGCGTCGATGCTCATGCTTCGTTCTCCGATCGATCCGGATTGACGTATCGGGTGGAGATGATCGAGTCGATGCTGTCCAGGAACCGACGATAGGGCTGCTCATAATAAGGCAGATCGAGCTGCGTCGGCGCTCGAACTGGATCGAAATCGATGAAGTTTGAATCGAAAGGTATCACCAGCGGATAATGCGGCGCGTCTTTATCGTCAATACCGAAACTGATGGCATCCGGATCGGCTTGCTGGGTGTCGTCTTCGTCGTAAAGATTATCGGCGAAGATGCCATATAGTTCGTCGCGATACCACGCTGTTTTTTGGGAATCTGGTACGGCTTTGGCCAAAACCGCTTTGAACAGGAGTCGCCATTCTGCCCGGGACCCCGCCGTGCGGGCACGTTGCGCGAGCAACTTCAGGGCCGCAAATAAAGCAGCGTATCCTTGAATCGTCTGCCGCTGCGCCGTGCCGAAAAACAGCACCGTCGCGCCCAGACCGAGAATGGCTGGCGCGGCAAGCTCGGAGAAGCCGGCTCTGCTATCGACCAGCACGACGTCGTAGCTTTCCCGTCCGGCAAAGCGGTCAACCATTTCCGTGATTTGGGCGGGCACGGAGATCGAGTTCCCACTCGGGTCAATGTCTTCGATCATGGCCCGCGAAAGCTTGGCAAGAGTGTTGCCCGGATGGTCGATGGCGCTTCTGCCCAGCGCGGGCACGACATCGACACGTCCCCCGCCGGGACTCGTCAGAGTACTGGTCCCCACATACTCCTCAAGGGCTTGGTCGGGGATTCCACCCAAGCCATTCTCGACAAGGAACTCAACAGCCCCGAAGCGAGTCATACGCTCTTCATCCAGCAGCATGCCACCAACGCCGGGCGCCTCTAAGTCGAGATCAAAGATGAGAACATTCCTGTTGCGCCGCGCCAGATCCGAGGCCGTCACAGCGAGTGCCGTCGACCTTCCAACCCCTCCTTTAAGACTGGCAAAGACAATTCGCGGCGGACCGGTTTTGATGTCTTGTGGAGAATCGACCCAAGCCGATCCGACGATGCGCCTGTCGAGGAGACGAATGCTGTACCGGCCCTGTTTCACAGGAAACGCGGCAGCATCCTTCAGCAACCTCTGAACCCCTGGCTCATCTCCAAAACCGATCACGCCCTCCGCTCGTGCGTAGGGACCGAGGCGGTCCGCCATCTTCTTCTCGATATCCGCACGCCGTTCGGCCGAAGGGGATTCCTCTGAACTGAGAAAGAGCAGGCGACCACTCGAGTCACGCACGATCAGCCCTTGCTCCAGCGCATCCTGGCCCAGTTGGCCGACGATCACTTCGACCAATGTGGGCAGGGATTCGTCAAAAACGACTCTGGTGGATTCACTCATACTGTGTCCATTTGACCAATCAGTCCTCCGGCGGCCCCCTTCCACTCGTCCACCCAAGCAAGACGAATGTCCTTATCCGGAGCGTAGCGCATCGAAGTGTCCCAGTTCTGGAATAACCGCGGATCTTCCGATATCCGTCGCCGTTCGCCGGAGCGGCGCCCCTGTGCGGTCGCAAGCATCCTCTTCAACGCGGGGAAATGTGCGAAGAATGGATCGTCGCGACGATCCTTCTCAGGTAACGGCTTCATGCCGCTGGCACGCATAAGCTCCTTCACGGCAAGTTCGCCCGCGATACCGAAGAGGTATCCGGCGACGGCCTTGCAGCGGGGCTGATCACCAGCGCCATTCTGTTCATAGAGGACCTGAGCCGATCTATAGTGGCGGCGGGCTGCCACTCTCACATTCAGCGAATACGCCATTCTTAACCACCGGAGCAAGCCATTATATCTTACAGCTTACACCGGTTGTCGCCTATCCCTGTCAAATCCGGGATGCCGCCGTCGATACCCCAAGGCCCCGGTAGCCACGAACGACAAACGCCTTTTTCGTCTTCCATCGCCCGTATCGTCGCCTACTCTTCCAGAGCCGGTTCGGTAAACGGAGGGGCCAGTCGGCGATTAGGGCCGGGCAGGCTCCGGCTCAAAACTGATCCTCAGACGGCTGCCGGTGGCCTTGGCGTAACGCTGAAGCGTACGAGTCGATGGCCTGCCGCCTCTGCTCTCCAGCCGGGCTATCGCGGCCTGCGTGGTTTTCATCCGTCGCGCGACCTGTTCCTGGGTCATGCCGGCTCGACTCCGCGCTTCGATCATGGCGGCAGTGAGCGAGAACTCCTCCTCGAGCGCCTTGTATTCGCGCCGATACTTTGGGTCCTTCATCCAATCGTTGTGTAGATCGTCAACGCGCGTGCGGCTCATCGTCGGTTACCTCCTTGGCCCTCTCCAGAGCTAGATCGATTTCCCGCCTTGGCGTCTTCTGGGCCTTCTTGACGAACACCCGCACGACGACAACGCGGCGTCCCTTCGCCGTAACGTATATCGCCCGCGAGATGCCGTCCTTTCCTTTCATGCGCATCTCCCACAACGAGCCTTCGAGATGTCTCACATGGGGCTCGCGGAGCTGATCGAAGCCGTAGCTCTGTATCAGCTCGACAATCCGGCGGAAGCGGGCTTTCATGTCGGCGGGCAGGACATCGAGCTGTTCTCGAACCCGGTCGTCCAGCAGTTCTACGATCCACGTCACCTACGCGTATTATTGCATTTTTGCAATGGTCGTCGCGAGCCCATTCTTGCGATCCGCACGCCAGACGGGGCTCCGGCTGGATCGTCGCCCACTCGGAAACTGTCCCTAAACGGCGCTCGGGGAAGTCCGGCCGGAATGGTAACGGCGGCTTGCGACCTGAGTACTCCGCCATCTCTGGCCTGTTGGGCCAGCCGAACCGCCGAAGCCGCCCGGCGTGGGTTCCCGGCCGGCGGTTGCGTTTGCCGGAAGTGGCGGGAGTTTCGACAATGATCGAAGGGGCGCTAATGAAGAACGTCGTGAGCATCACGGTCGATCCCGCGGATGGGCGGAGTCCCGTGCGTGCGTCACTCGCGAATTCCCGTCGCTACGGTGCTGCGGCTGCTGGCCGGCGGGCTGACGGAGCGTGAGATTCTCTCCGAATACCCGGATCTCCAGGCGGAAGATCTTCGCGGGCGCCCGCGCTTCGCCGAGGCTTCGGCAATGGAGCGGGAGCTGCCCCTCCCGTATTCGGCTTGAGGTTTCCGATCGACAATGCGCTGCCACCGCGCTTGGTCGGCCTTCGCGTGTCGGTCGCGCAGCGCCTACCGCTGAATCCTCGCCGACCCACCTTTCGCGAATGCGCGCACCTGCTCCACGGTGGCCATGGTGGTGTCTCCCGGAAACGTGGTCAGCAGCGCGCCGTGAGCCCAGCCCAGCTTGACCGCTTCTAGCGGCGTCTCGCCCGACATCAGGCCATAGAAGAAACCCGAAGCGAATCCATCGCCCCCGCCGACGCGGTCCAGGATATCCAGCTCGCACACCGGCGACACGCATTCCTCGCCGCCGATCCAGGCCACCGCTCCCCAACTGTGCCGGCTGGTGGAATGGACCTCGCGCAGGGTGGTGGCGACCACCTTGATCTGCGGGTGGCGGTCCAGCACGCGGCCGATCATTCCGAAGAACGCGCTGGGATCGAGCTTGGATTTGGCGGCGACCTCCGGGCCGGCGACGCCCAGGCCTTTTTGCAGATCCTCCTCATTGCCCACCAGCACGTCCACGTTTTCGACGATGCGTCCCAGCACCTCTTGCGCCCGCGCCACGCCGCCCGAGCGATTCCAGAGCTTCTCGCGGAAGTTGAGGTCGAACGAGACCACCGCCCCGGCAGCCTTGGCCGCCCGCATGCCCTCGATCACCAACTCGGAGGTGGTCGGCGAGAGGGCGGCGAAGATCCCGCCGCTGTGAAACCAGCGCACGCCGCCCGCGAAAATGGCGCTCCAATCGAAATCGCCGGGCTTCAGCAGCGCGCCGGCTTCGTTCGAGCGGTTGTAGAACACCACGGGGGCGCGCACGCCGTGGCCGCGGTCGCTGTAAACCGCGGCCATGTTGGGGCCGGTCACGCCGTCGTGCTTGAACCGCTTGTAGAACGGCTTCACGCCCATGGCCTTAACGCGCTCCGAGATCAGATCGCCGATGGGGTAATCGACCATGGCGGTGGCGATTCCAGTGGCCATGCCGAAGCAGTCCGCCAGATTTGCGGCGACGTTGAACTCCCCGCCGCTGACGTGAATCTGGCATTCCGTGGCTTTGCGAAACGGGATCACGCCGGGATCCAGGCGATGAACCAGTGCGCCGAGCGACACGAGGTCCAGGGCGCCGTTATTAGGAATTTCAAGAGAACCTGTCATCTAAGGCCATTATTACCCGAATCGGGCGGCGGATTCGAGTGGGCGCGTGCGCGCATGCTGCGTCCTTGCGGAAATGCGCATTGCCTCCGACGATTCCGTTTCCGGCGGCTGGGGAATTTCGATACGGCGAGTGTTGTATGATTGGCACATGGAGACGGTTTCGGTAAGACTGGAGAAATCCGGCAGAATCCTCATACCTGCCGCAATCCGTCGGGAACTCAGCTTGAAGGAGGGTTCCGAGTTGCTTCTTCGCCTTAGCGATGCCGGCCTGCAGATTAGTACCCGCGGACAGGCCCTGGATCGGGTTCGGGCACGACTGCGGAAATACGTTCCGGAGGGTCGAGTCCTCTCTCAGGAACTGCTCGATGAGCGGCGCGAAGAGGCCGCCAGAGAGGATGCGCCGCTGATTCCGGAAAAGCAGCCCTGACGGCCGGGCAGCGCTGGAGAGAATTGGCGGGCCGGAGGTTGTCTGGCGCTCCGGTTAGCGTCGAGCTGACCACCTAGGCACATAAGCCATTGAATCCATGAACATTGTGGTGTACACTACGTTTCAGCGTTTGGGAAGGAAAAAGCCGCTTGATGTCCTCGTTGCTCGTAGGTTTCTTGCCGCCTGCTGTACGTGCTGAATCCGCCACCCCGGGGGTTGGTCGTTGCCCCGCCCCCTGAACGCAATCCGCCGCAAGGCGCAGGCCTTGGATGCCCTCGGAGGCATGGCCCAATTCGGGCTGGCTGCACCCCCTGTCGCGTGCGTTACGGCCAGCGACCAGTCCCAAGGGCTTCTGGACGATCAATGAAATCGAAGCGCCGTTCAACCAACGAGATGGAATTCCAGGGCCAGGTCGTCACGTGGCTCAACGAGAACCTCTCCAAGCACGGCGGCATGGGGCTTGAACGCGCTACCCAAGAAAAGCCCAGAAAGACCTCTGGAAAGCGGAACGATCTAGTCGTTTGGCAGTCGCGCATTGGCGAGATCGCGTTTCTCTCCATTGAGCTGAAGACGCCTGATACGCCGATTTCAGACCCCGTTTTTCTGGCGGATGCTGCTGAGAAAGCACAGCAATGGCATTCTCGGTACTTTGTCATCTGGAACATGCGGGAGGCGGAACTCTACCCAACTCCCGCCGGCATTGCGCGTATAACACCGGCGGACCGATTGTATCGGTGGGGTGCGTCAACGGGAGCAGATCAGCTAGTGGACTGGCTCAAGCCGGAAGTTGCAAAACGCCTGGAGCACCAGCTTCGGGAAATCCTCGACAGAGCTTGGAATCATTCCGTCGCGGGTGAGGGCGCTGCTGTCGCAATCGACACAGAGATCTTCGTTACGCGTATATCCGCGGCGATCAACGCGCTTCGCGGGCTCCTTCATCGTCAGATAACCTCGGCCACAAAGGGCAGTCGTAAACTCCGAAGCACAATCAACAAGATCGCTATCGAGCAAGGCTTCATGGGCTTTGTGGAGGACGTTGATTACGCTATCGCGGGCCAGATGGGGTATCGTCTCATAGGGCAGATTCTCTTCTACCTGGCCCTCCGCCGACAGCAGCCCGCGCTTCCCGCCCTATCCTTGTCCCGTGGTGACAAGGTCCCGGGTGCCCTGTCTGCCTACTGGAATAATGTCCGCCGCTTTGACTATGAGGCCTTGTTCAAACCGCACGCCCTCGACACCTTAGTGGAGATTCCAGCCTCCGGTCAATTCCTCATTAGGCACCTAATCGACCAGCTTGCCAGCTACGATTGGGCATCCCTAACGGACGACGTTCTGGGCTCTGTATTCGAGCGCCTAATTCCGCGCGAAGAGCAACTTCTCCTTGGGCAGTTCTATACGCCCCGCCCCGTCGCTGACCTCCTCGCCGCGCTGACAATCGAAGGCAGGCGACCACTCGTGCTCGACCCCGGCTGTGGGAGCGGCACCTTTCTCATGAGTGCCTACGACTTTATTGCCAGCCGAACCGGGCTGCGGCACAAGGACCTCCTAGCAACCATTTGGGGCTTTGATCTCAGCCCCTTCGCGGCTGAGCTCGCCGCGATCAACCTCTTCCGTCAGGACCTGTCAGAGTTCGAGAACTTCCCGCGCGTTGTCACGGGCAACTTCTTCGATCGTGACCCAGGGCAAACCGTGGAGTTCCCACCTCCGCATGTAACCCACGACGACATGAGCAAGGTGCCAACGCCGATCCCCATCTTCGATTCCATCATCGGCAATCCACCGTACTTGCGTTCGCAGAACCAGGATGATCTGGATTCCAGATACCGCGCTCAGCTGTTTTCCGCAGCAGCTCGGGTCGGAATTAAGGCCCCGGCGAAAACGGATCTCTTCGCTTTTTTCATCTACCATGCCATGCGCTTTATGCAGGTCGGGTCCAGACTGGGGTTTGTGACACCGGCCAGCTGGCTGACCGCGGACTACGCCGTCACGCTCCAGCGACTCTTAACGCGCGAGCTGCGCCTGGTTGCAATTATTGCGTCAAATGCGGAGTCTCTTTTTCCCCAAGTCGATGTCAACGCCGCGCTTCTGGTCGCCGAGAAAGCCGCCCCTGAGGCGGGGCACGAGGGTAAGTCGCTGCTCCGATTCGTGACGCTCAAGGCGCCGATTGCGGCTCTCCTCGCGGGCTCCGGTGACTACTGGGACCGCATGGTCAAGCTGACCGACCGAATCTATGATCCCGACAAGTCCTGCGAAGATTCTGATATCCGGATCACGATCGTTCCACTGGCGCAGGAGCGCGACGCACTCGCAGCAGCGCCAAAAAGCGCGCGTAATTGGTCCAAGTACTTACGCGCACCTCTGAGCTATTATACGCTTTTCGGGGGGGTTGCATAAGATGTTTGTGCGCCTGTCGAGCATCGCCCGTGCAACGCTGGGATACAAGTCCCTCCAGAATGAGTTTTTCTATGTTGGAAGAAATACTATCGATACCTACGGCATCGAGGGGCAGTACTTGAAACCTCTTTTTATTCTAAGAGACTTTGACACCTCCAGTTATCTGCAATCCCCGAAACCTAGGTTGTGGCTGTTTCACTGTCAAGATGAGGAGCGTGATCTGAGGGGGACTGGCGCCTATCGGTATATCCTGAGCATGGCGGATCGAGCAGCCACGCGGCGCAAGCAAGCCGGGCCAATCCAGACAATCCGGCAAGCGCTAGAGCTACAGGGCGGGAAGCTGTGGTACGCTCCCAAGGCGCTTCCCCACCACCATCGCCTGTGGCTCAGAAAGGCATTCAATGGAGTCTATGCGCCATTCATGTTCAAAAGAGGCGCACTAGTGGATCAGAGATGCAACGCCCTTTCTCCGCTTGACGGGGTTCCGCGGAACTCACTCGCCGCGGCGCTCACATCAACACTGTTTGCGTACTCCCTAGAGATTAACGGGGCCGCGAGCATGGGGGCTGGAGCATTGGAGGCGCCGACGACGCGACTGAGGTCCTACCCGGTGTTCGATGTGCGTCGGTTAGCGCCAGCGGAACACGCGACGTTAGAGAGATTGGCCCAGGCTGTGTGGATTCACGAGACACCGGTTGACTGGATTGATAAGCCGAAACCCGGCAAACACCTCCGGGAGCTGGACACGTGGCTGTTGTCAAGAGCGGGTGATCTGATCGCAGCGGAAGTGCTGTACAAGGATCTGAGCGCCGTGTGCGGGGCGCGGATCGCCGTCGCGAAGGACAAGACGACAGCTACGAAACAACACACGAGCGACAGTATTTCGAGCGTCGCGAGGAGCATCTCCGAAACGATTGGTCGATTGCTTGAAGCAAGGCGATTTCCGGAGGATTTTTGCCCCGCCGACAAGGGCGCGGCGGTTGTGTCGATAAGTGTGGACCGGGCATCGCTGCGGAAGATCGAACTCCATCAGTTCATGGATCGGGCGGATCTGAGGCTTATGGGCGAGAGTGCTAGGCCTCTGCTCTCCGAAACGCTAGATTATCCCGTCGCAGAGGCTATTGTGAGGGCGCTTCTCGCAGGCCGTGAATCGTTTGTGGTAAGCGCTGACCCAGCGGTTGCCGGAGCGGGCGTTACTGATTTCATTAAGTGGTTTTCCACGATTCAAGAGCGGTTGGATGACGGAATCGCGAACTCTGCCTTGGGAACTGGCTATGAGGACCGGTTGACCGTGGAGGTTTACAGGCGGTTGGGGCTGCATCCGCTCGTAGCGCGCAGGACGCTGCCGTCAACTATCGCTGTTTCGCGCTGACAAGGCCCCTTCGGCGATCCGCCAGGAATGCACCAGGCGGGCGGACTTTGGCTGGCGCTTCGGTCCGCGTCGCGCTGATCCGGTGACGCTTGACATTTCTTCGCTCCATCCTTCACGCTGAACTTTCATGCCCATCTTGCAGGTGATTGTGCTGGCGGTGGTGCAGGGGCTCACGGAGTTCCTGCCGGTCAGCAGCACGGCGCATCTCTATCTCACCTCCTGGCTCGCCGGGTGGCAGACCGAGACGCTGCAATTCGACGTCATGCTGCACCTGGGAACCCTGCTGGCGGTCCTGATCTATTTCTTCCGCGACTGGCTGCAGATCGCGGCCCAGGGTTTTGGCATACGCCATGGGCGGAACCCGGAGCTGAAACACAATCACATGCTGCTCTGGCTGATGGCCATCGCGACCGTGCCGGTAGCCGTCGTGGGGGCGCTGTTCAACAAGCAGGCGGAGACCGTCTGGCGCAACCCCTTCGTAATGGGATTTATGCTCATCGCCGTTGGCGCGCTGATGTGGTTCGCCGAGAAGGCCGGCCGCAAGGAGCGCGACCTCGCTTCGGTCAACCTGGTGGATTCGGTGGCGATCGGGGCGGCGCAGGCGCTGTCCGTGGTCCCGGGCTGCTCGCGCAGCGGCATCACCATCTCGGCCGGGCTGTTCCGGAACCTGGACCGGGAAACCGCGGCCCGGTTCTCATTTCTGCTCTCCACGCCGGCCATCGGAGGGGCGGCGGCCAAAACGCTCTGGGACATGCACAAGCAGCACCTGCTGCATGGGCTTCTGACCGGGCAATTCGCGACGGGAGTGGCGGTGAGCGCGATTACGGGTTGCGCGGTCATCGCCTGGTTTCTGCATTATTTGCGTCGCTACGGTCTTCGTCCGTTTGTGTACTATCGCATTATTTTTGGCATAATAGTAATCGCTCTGGCTTTCATCCGCCCGCCAGCGTGATGAAGCTTCTATCGCCGACGCGGCACAATAGGCTAAACGAAGTAACCGGCATCCTGTTCCTGGCGCTGGGCCTCGTGACGCTCTTGAGCCTGGCGTCCTACCACGCCCAGGATCCCTCTTGGGACACGGCTGCATCCTCCCGCCCTCTCAACCTCATCGGCTATCCCGGCGCTTACCTCGCCGACCTGCTGTTTCAAAGCTTCGGCGCCGTCGCGCTTCTGTTCCCTCTGCCGGTCCTGCTGCTGGCCTGGAGATGGGTCCGGTCCGAGCCGGTTGAAGCCGGCGCGGCCAAGACGCTCGGCTCGGCGCTGCTCGCCCTGAGCCTGTGCGCGGGACTCTCTCTGCCGCCTCTGCCGCGCTTCGCCGGAACCATCCGCGCGGGCGGAGCCGTGGGACTTCTGACGGCGAACTGCCTGGTGGACGCGCTCAACCTGGCTGGCGCCCTGGTGGCGATCCTGACGGCCGGCATCCTCTCCATCTATCTGGTTTCGACGTTCACCGTTTCCAGGTTCGGCGAATGGCTGGCGCGGCCCGCCGCATGGCTCAACCGGCGGCGCGAGGCCTGGCGCGTCTGGCGCGAGCGCAGGCGCGAACGCGCGCTCGAGAAGGCCAGGGAGAGAGAGCGCAAACGCCGCGAGCGCAAGCGGGAAAAAACGCGGTCCGTCACTCCACCGGAACGGGAGGAGCTGGCGATCCCGGCGCATTTCCCGCCGGTTGCGGAGACTCCGCCCTGGCATACCGGCGAGACGGCCATGGCGGAAGAGCAACCCGAAGAAGCGGCTATCGAGGAGATCCCCATCTGCCCGGTCGAAGATGCCGCGCCCGAGAGCCGGCCATCGGCTCCCGATCCATGGCCCCCGGTTTCCGCGCCGCCAGCCCCGGACCCCTGGCTCCAGGCGCCCGCGCGGCCCCCCGAGCCCGCGCTCCGCCCGGTCTTCCAGTTGCCGTCCACCGACCTGCTCAACGAAACGCCCGCCCGCAATTCGTACGACGAGCAGGAACTGAAGGACACCGCCGCGCGCATCAAAGCGAAGTTCCAGGAGTTCAACGTACTCGGCAACGTGGTGCAGATCAACCCCGGCCCGGTGGTCACCACCTTCGAGTTCAAGCCCGAGGCCGGAATCAAGTACAGCCGGATCACGGCCCTCACCGAGGACCTGTGCCTGGGCCTGCAAGCCGAGTCGATCCTGATCGAGCGCATCCCCGGCAGGCCGACGGTGGGCGTCGAAGTGCCCAACACCAGGCGCGAATTGATCGCGCTGAGGCAGATGCTGGAATCCGACGAGTTCGCGCAATCGAGTTCGCGCCTGACGATCCCGCTGGGCAAGGACGCCAACGGCCGCATCCGCATGACCGCGCTGGATTCCATGCCGCACCTGCTGATCGCGGGATCGACCGGTTCGGGCAAGAGCGTCATGATCAACTCGATGATCATGTCGATTCTTTATAAATCCACGCCCGACGAAGTCCGGCTCATCATGGTGGATCCCAAGCGCCTGGAGTTGGGCCTGTACGAAGGCATTCCGCACCTGCTCACGCCGGTGATCATCGATCCAAGAAAGGCCGCCAACGCGCTGCGCAACGCGGTGCTGGAAATGGACCGGCGCCTGCGCCTGCTGGCCGAGTACGGCGTGCGCAACATCGAGCAGTTCAACAAGAAGATCCGCAAGCTCCAGGAGCAGCCGCGCGATCTGTTCGCCGAGGAGGAAACCCAGGAGGACCTCAAGCCGCTGCCCTACATCCTGATCTTCATCGACGAACTGGCGGACCTCATGATGCTCGAGGGCCGCAACGTCGAGGAAAGCGTCACGCGACTGGCGCAGATGGCGCGCGCCGTGGGCATGCACCTGGTGCTGGCCACGCAGCGGCCCAGCGTGGACGTCATCACGGGCCTGATCAAGGCGAACTTCCCGGCGCGAATCAGCTTCCGCGTGGCCACCCGCGTGGACTCGCGCACCATTCTCGATTGCATGGGCGCCGAGCACCTGCTGGGAAAAGGCGATATGTTGTTTCTGCCGCCCGGCTCTTCGCGCCTCACCCGGCTTCACGGCGCGTTCGTCACCGAGACCGAAATCGGGCGCGTGGTGGATTGCTGGAAGCGGCAGGCCGCGCCGGAATACGACCAGTCGTTCCTGATCGCTCCGCCGGGCGACGACGACGTGGAAGCGGCGGACGGCGAACCCGCGGACGCGGAGCAGGATCCCTTGTACGAAGAGGCCGTGCGCCTGGTGCTGCAAATGGGCAAGGCCTCCACATCCACCTTGCAGCGCCATCTGCGGCTGGGTTACGGCCGGGCGGCGCGCATCCTGGACATGATGCAGCGCGACGGCATTATCGGCCCGCCCGACGGCAGCAAGCCGCGCGAGGTCCTCAAACGCCCCGACTGGCTGAGGGAAGTGGAAAACCAGTTGTTGTAACCGAACCGGGCAGGCTCCGTCGCCGCGCCGCAACTGGATGAGCGTGGCTGACGATCGCGCTTGCCGGTAGTGCCTGAAGTGAGCCAACCTGGGAGCTATAGCAATCTGCAATCAACGCGCATTTCAGGCAGTACCCGCTTGCCATCCGGACAATTTTGTCCGACACTGGAAGCGTGAGAGGCAGCGAGTTTGTGCGCCGCATTCAAGTTCTAGGCAAAGAGCGCGGTGTCGAGACCCGCTGGGCAGCCCACCGCGGCAAGGGCAGCCACGGACTTCTGTACTACGGGTCGAGAATCACGACCGTGCGCAATCTGAAGGATGAAGTCGACAAACGCGCCTATCACAACATGCTCAAGCAGCTTGGCCTGAGCGAGAAGGACTTCGAGTAAAGGAGGAAGCCGTGCGGACGTTCGCGTATCCAGCGAGGTTTGAGCGCGGGGAGGCGCCGGGAGTTTTGGTGGTCACATTCCGGGACGTCCCCGAGGCAATCACGCAGGGCGACGGAAAGAAGGACGCTGTCTGGCAGGCGGCGGACTGTCTGGAGGAGGCGATCGCCGGCAGGATTGCGGACGGGCGGGAGATCCCCAAGGCATCCAGGCCAGCTCGGGGCGAGCAGTGGATCCCCGTGCCGGCGCCCATGGCCGCGAAAGCGGCGCTCTATCTTGCGATGCGGCAGGCCGGGATGACCAACGTGCAGTTGGCGCGAAAGCTTGGATGCGACGAGAGGGAAGTGCGGCGGATGCTCGATCCCAGACACCCCACTAAGCTGCCGCGGATCAAGGAGGCGCTCGACGCGCTCGGAAAGCGCCTCGTGGTGGGCGTTGAGGAAGCGGCGTGAACCGCGGAACGTCCGGGCGCGGTCAGCCATTTCAAACACATTGCGGAATGCACGGATAAGGCTGGCGTGCTACCGTGAATCGGAGGACAGGAGCCGTCGATGCGCTTTCTGCTGGCGGTCTTGCTATTGCCGATTCTCGCAGCGCCTCAGGCTCCGGGAACTCCTTCGACTGGAGCGTTGGTGCGCGGGGTGTTGCTCGAGCGCGACGCGCAAGCGGCTTCCGGCCAGTTTAGCGTGCGGGCGGCGGATAGCCAGGTGTTCCGTTACCTGTTCGACCCCAAGACTTACGTGGAGCGCGACAACGCCATGATCGACGTGGCGCGCCTGGAACCGGGCGACCGGGTGGAAGTGGTTTCCGACCAGGCGCCCGGCGCGGCTCTGCGGTACGCACTCACCGTTCACGTACTGCCGTCCGCGCAGCCGGTGCGTTCCGCTGTCGCCGCCCGATCCCAAAGGACGCCCGGAACTTCCGCCGATAGTCCGATCGTCGCGGGGAACCTGTTTTTCTCCGGGGTGGTCGCCCGGGTCTCCGTCGGACGCATGCTTCTGCGCACGCGCGAGGACGCCGGCCAGACCATTCTCCTGCGCCAGGACACCCGCTATGTGGAAGACGGCAGAGTAGTGGATGCCGCCGCGCTCAAGCCGAACATGCGGGTGTACGTGCAGGCCGGCAAGTCGCTCTATGACGATATCGAGGCCTACCAGATAGTCTGGGGCCGGATCCTGCAACCTAAATGAAGTTGGTTTGGAACCGGGTAATCGACACCCTTTCCGAGAGCCGGTTCCCGATCCGATTGGAGGCGCTCAAGGCCCACGGGCGGCTTGAACTTGCCCACGCGGACTTTGGCGGCCGGGAAGTACGTCAGCTCGAGATACGCGTCGTAGATGACGGTGGTCCCCTGGCCGAAATCGGGCCGGAAGAAGTAATCGACGTATTTGTAAACCGTTCCGGAAAACGTCGGCCGGACGCGGCGCAAGATCTGTGTTACCCGCGGCAACCAGCATGTCGCCGAACTGCTGCGCGCACTGCGAATCACCGAGTTGGACCCGCCATCTCCACCGGAAGGACGGGAATGCCTCATGTAGCGACCAAACGCAAAACTCACCCTCGTGTTATCAATAACTTACGAGGGCAGAGGGCAAACATGCTCTACGCCTTACGGAACGCCATCCCGGCGAAGCTGACTACGCTTTGCTCGTCGATGTTCCACTGCTCATAGCGCAGTAGCTCGCCCCTGGCCTCCGGGGCGGCCTTCAAAAACGAGTAGAAGGGCGCGGAGCCGCACCATTTCAGGTCGTCGCCGCGATTCTCGCGCACCAGGTCCCAGAAGCCCGCGGGATCGCAGGCCAGGATACGGCCGATGCGGGCCTCGTCGCGGGCGGCCACATCGATCATGCGGCCCTCGCCGGCCACGGCGGAGAAGGGGTCGCCGTACCGCGCGCCCATGTGGGCCATATCCACGCCGAGAATCCAGAAGAGGCTATCGCCTTCGCGGGCGCGCATCTCGCCAAGGGCGTCGAGAAAGCGCTTCACGCCCTCGTCCTCCTCGGGCGCGCCGCCGTTCGCGAGGCTTGGGGCGAAGGGGCCGCAGAGGATGGGCAGAATGCGGACGCCGGGGCCAAGTACGTGCTGGAGAAAGATAACCTGCAACTCCACGGTGTGCTCGAAGGAGTGGCAGTAGTCCTCCATGATGGCGGCCCCGCCCCCGCGCGACGCCAGCCAGTCCGCCAGGCGCGGATCGGAGGGCGACTCGCCCAGCGGCGTGACGAAGCTCTTGCGGGTCAGGCCGAATGTTCCAGGCTCTCCGTAGTGGGAGGTGGCCAGGATCGCGAACGTCGCGCCGGAATGCTCCGGGCCGAGCCGGCCGTAGGCCGCGGCGTAGGAGCGCCACCCGCCCATAAGGCTCACATGCGGAGCGGCGATGGCGAAGAGGTCTCCAGCGGCTCCGTCCGGGGCGCCGGCGGAGCCGTCCCGCATGTACTCCGCGAGTGTTTCGCGCAACGGCCCGGGTTCGGCGGGGTAGGACGAACCGGCGTGGGCAGGCCCGCGGACGGGGCTTTCGGCGAACTCACGGCGGCGCTCGTCGCGCATGGCCGCAAAGGTTTCGTCTTCCAGAAAGCCGGAGCCGCTGAGCGTGCCGGCCAGTTGCCGGACGATCTCTCCCACCTCCAGCGAGCCGGTCAAACGGACCAGCATTTCGCGGAGATCGAGTTCGGTTTGCCGGCCATCGAAGCAGCCGAGGCAGGGCGTCAGCAACGGAGGGATCACCAGCAGGGCGCTGGAGTAGCCGTACGGGTCGCGAACGACCAGGCCGGGCTGCTCCGGCGAGGGCGACGGCATGAAATCGAGGGCGTGGCGCAAGGCGGCGAGGGGCTTGGACAAATCCCATCGTAACAGTAGCGCCGATGATACACTGAGGATTCCACCGCCATGCTGTCGATCGTCATTCCGATTCACAACGAGGAACGGTCCATCCTCCCGCTGTACGACCGGCTCACGGCGGTGCTGGACGCGCTCGCACGGCCGTACGAGATCCTGTTCGTGGACGACGCTTCCACGGACCGCAGCTTCGAGTTGCTCGCCAACCTGGTGGAAACCGACGGCAATCTGAAAGTGATCCGGCTGCGGCGGAATTTCGGCCAAACGGCGGCTCTCTCGGCGGGCTTCCACGAATCCAAGGGCGATGTGGTGGTCGCCATGGACGGAGACCTGCAACACGCGCCCGAGGATATTCCGGCGTTGCTCAAGAAGATCGGCGAGGGTTACGACATCGCCAGCGGGTGGCGCAAGCACCGCGTCGACAATGCCATCAGCCGGAAGCTGCCTTCGCGAGTCGCCAACTGGCTGATGGCCAAGGCCTCCGGAATGGCGCTGCGGGATTTCGGCACCACCTTCAAGGCCTACCGGGCCGAGATTCTGAAGGACGTCAACCTCTACGGCGAGCTGCACCGCTTTATTCCGGCTCTGGCGAGTTTTTACGGCGCGCGCGTGGCCGAGGTGCCGATCCAAAACGTGCAACGGGCCAACGGCGGCTCGCACTACGGCATCGGCCGCACCTTCCGCGTCCTGTTCGACATCGTCACCATCAAGTTCCTGCTGAAGTACTTCACGCGGCCGATGCATTTCTTCGGGACGCTGGGGCTGATTGGAACGGGATTCGGCGGCGCGATCATGACCTGGCTGCTGGTCGAGAAAATCCTGGGCTATGACATCGTGGCGGAGCACGGTCCGCTAATGATCGCCGGCGCCTTGCTCCTGCTGGGCGGGATGATGATGTTCAGCACGGGGCTGATCGGCGAGATGATGATGCGGACGTACTTCGAAAGCCAGGACCGCCGCATCTACGCCGTGCGCGAGATCCTGACGCGCAAGCAGCGCGGCGTGCCCGGCGGCAGATAGGAAGCTGTCGGCTATCGGCTGGCAGCTACAGGCTGAGTCGGCGTACCTATGCGAGTGCGTGAATTGGCGGAGTGGCTGGGCGCGACCTTTGAAGGCGACGGCGAAAAGGAGCTGACCGGCGTGGCGCCGCTCGAAACCGCGGGCGGCTCCGAGGTCTCGTTCGTGGGCAGAGGCCGGGCCGCGGCGCAGGCGCGGGACTCGGCGGCAGGGTGCCTGATCGCGCCCATGGACTGGCCAAGCCAGAGCGATCGGACGGTGATCCGCGCGCCGGAGCCGCGCACCGCCTTCGCGCGGGCCATGAGCCGCTTCTACCCCACGCTCGAGATTCAGCCGGGCGTGCATCCCACGGCGGTGGTGGGCAAGGACGTGGAGTTGGGCGCAATGGTCTCCGTCGGCCCGCACGCGGTAATCGGCGGCGGAACGCGCCTGGGCGTCGCCGTGAGCATTGGCGCGGGCTGCTCGGTGGGCAAGCGGGTGGTGCTGGGCGAAGGCTCGGTGCTGCATCCCAACGTGACGGTATACGACAACGTGGATATCGGCCGGGGCGCGATCCTGCATTCCGGGTGCGTGATTGGCGCCGACGGCTTTGGCTACGTTATGGAGCACGAGCGCTGGCACAAGTTTCCTCAGGTGGGCCGCGTCGAAATCGGAGATTTCGTCGAAATCGGGGCCAACTCCTGCGTGGACCGGGCCGCGATGGGCGTGACCTCGATCGGCGAAGGCACAAAACTCGACAACATGGTGCATGTGGCCCACAATTGCCGCATCGGACGCCACGTGGTGGTAGCGGCGCAGACCGGTTTTTCGGGCGGGGTCACGGTGGGAGACTATGCGGTGATCGGCGGGCAGGTGGGCATCGGCGATCAGGCGCGCATCGAATCGCGCGCGGTCCTGGGCTCGGGGTGCGGCGTACTGACCTCGAAGATCGTTCGTTCGGGAGAGATCGTTTGGGGCACGCCGGCCCGTCCGCTGAGGCAGCATCTGGAACAACTCGCGAACCTCGCCCGGCTGCCCGAGCTGCGGCGCGAAGTGGCCGAACTGAAGCGAAGGCTGGCGGAGATCGAACAAGCCTAATACCTCGCCAGCTCTTCGAAATCCACATTGCCGCCCGAGAGGATAACTCCCGCCGCGCCGATGTCCTGGGGCAGCTTCCCGAACAACACCGCCGCGGCGGCCACGGCGCCGCTAGGCTCCACCAGAATCTTCATGCGCAGCAGCAGGAACTTCACCGCGGCGCGGATCTCGGCGTCGCTCACCAGGATGACGTTCTCCACCAGGCGCTTCAGGACCGGGAAGGTCAGCTCGCCCGGCCGCGGCGCGCGAAGGCCGTCGGCGATGGTCTCGGGATGCGGAACCGTCACGCGCTCGCCGGCCCTCAGCGAGAGGAAGGTGTCGTTGGCGCCTTCCGGCTCGGCGCCGAAGACGCGGATGGCCGGGTACATGTTCTTGGCGATGGTGGCGCACCCGGAAAGCAGCCCGCCGCCGCCGACCGGAGCGATCAGGGCGTCGAGCGGCCCGGTTTCCTCCAGCAACTCCAGCCCGGCCGTGCCCTGGCCGGCCATGATCAGCGGGTGATCGAACGGCGGGACCAGCGTCCCGCCGCCCGCCTCCAAGATGTCGCGCGCGATTTGCTCGCGGTTCGCCGTGAAGCGGTTGTAAGTGACGATCCTGGCTCCGTGAGCGCGTGTCGCTTCCATCTTCGAGCGCGGCGCGTCCTCCGGCATGACGATGGTCGCGTGCGCCCCCACGTGCCTGGCCGCGAGCGCCGTGGCCTGCGCGTGATTGCCGGAGGAGTACGCCACCACCCCCCGCGCCAGCGCGCCCGCCGGCAGCGAGAGAATCAAATTCGACGCTCCGCGAATCTTGAACGCGCCGCCGCGCTGCAGGTTCTCGCATTTGAAGAAAACGCGCGCGCCGGCTTGCGCGTCGAACCCCGCCGAAGTCATCACCGGCGTACGCCGGGCCAGCGGCCGGATCCGATCCGCCGCCGCGCGCACATCGTCCGCGCAAATCGCCATGTCCATTGCTTCGAGTCTAGCCAATCGGCGGGCGGATGCGGAGCCCTCCTGTTAGAATGAAGGTTATCCACTCTCAGGGAGGAAAAGCCTAAATTGGAATCCGCGGTCCTGGCCTTGGAAGACGGCACGGTCTTCGCTGGCAGGAGTCTTGGCGCGCCCGCCGAACGGTCCGGAGAGGTGGTTTTTAATACCGCGCTCACCGGATATCAGGAAGTGTTCACGGACCCCTCCTATTCGGGGCAGATCGTCGTCCTCACCAACCCGCAGATCGGCAACTACGGGACCAACCAGGCCGACAATGAGTCCGGCCGCCCCTATATCGAAGGTCTTGCGGTGCGCGAATTCTCGCGGGTCGCCAGCAACTGGCGCTCGGATACCGACGCGAACCTGTTCCTGGGCCGCCGCGGCATACCCATAATCTCCGGCCTCGACACGCGCGCCCTGGTGCGCCACCTGCGCTCGCGCGGCGTGATGCGGGGCGTGCTCTCTTCCATCGAGTCCGACGCGCGGAAGCTGGTCGAGAAGGCGCGCAACATCCCGCGCATGGAAGGGCTGGACCTGGCCAGCCGCGTGTCCACGCCCGAGCGTTACGAATGGACCAAGGCGGTAGATGCCTGCTCGCCCTCGGAACCCATCGCCGCCCCGCCGGCGCCGAAATTCCACGTGGTGGCCTACGATTACGGCATCAAGCTCAACATCCTGCGCCGCCTCTGCCAGACCGGCTGCCGCGTGACCGTGGTGCCCTCCCTCACCTCCGCCGCAGACGTGCTCTCCCTCAACCCCGATGGCGTCTTCCTTTCCAACGGTCCCGGCGATCCCGAGCCGCTCCATGCGCAGATCGGGAACATCCGAAAACTCATCGGCCGGAAGCCTATCTTCGGCATCTGCCTGGGCCACCAGTTGCTCGGTCTGGCCTTGGGCGGCAAGACTTACAAACTGAAGTTCGGCCACCGCGGCGCCAACCACCCCGTGCGGAACGAGCTCACCCGGCGCGTCGAGATCACCTCCCACAATCACGGCTTCGCCGTCGATCCGGAATCTCTCAACCTGAACGAAATCGAAATCACCCACGTGAATCTGAACGATGGGACGCTCGAAGGCTTCCGGCACCGTCAACATCCCGTGTTCTGCGTGCAGTATCACCCCGAAGCGGCCCCCGGCCCGCACGATTCGCATTACCTGTTCGGCGATTTCGTGAACCTTATGGAACGAGCCGGGCCCGGCGGGCGCCCCGTGAGGGAGCGGTAATGCCCAGACGTAACGATCTCCACCGCATCCTGATCCCCGGTTCCGGCCCGATCGTCATCGGCCAGGCCTGCGAGTTCGATTACTCGGGAACTCAAGCCACGAAAGCCTTGCGGGCCGACGGCTACGAGGTCGTGCTGGTCAACTCCAACCCGGCGACCATCATGACCGACCCGGACCTGGCCGACAAGACCTATGTCGAGCCGTTGACGTTGCCCTACCTGAAGGAGATCATCCGCCGCGAGCGCCCCGACGCGCTGCTTTCGACGGTGGGCGGCCAGACCGGCTTGAACCTCTCGGTGGAACTGGCCGAGGCCGGCGTGCTCGAAGAGTTCGGCGTGGAGCTGATCGGCGCCAAGATCGACGCCATCAAGAAGGCCGAAGACCGCCTGCTGTTCAAAGACGCCATGCGGAAGATCGGGCTTGAAACGCCGCAGTCGCAGCTCGTCAACTCCATCAAGGCCGGTCTGGAGTTCGCCGGGCGCATCGGCTGCCCGGTCATCCTCCGGCCCAGCTTTACGCTGGGCGGAACCGGCGGCGGCATCGCCTACAACCAGGAGGAGCTGGCCGAAATTCTGGAGCGCGGCCTGGCGCTTTCGCCGGTCCACGAGGTCTTGATCGAGGAAAGCGTGCTCGGCTGGAAGGAATTCGAGCTGGAGGTGATGCGCGACCTCGCGGACAACTGCATCATCGTCTGCTCCATCGAGAATTTCGACCCCATGGGCGTGCACACCGGCGATTCCATCACCGTGGCCCCCGCGCAAACGCTCACCGACCGCGAGTACCAGATGATGCGCGACGCCGCCATCCGCTGCCTGCGCGAAATCGGCGTCGATACCGGCGGCTCCAACGTGCAGTTCGCCATCAACCCGCGCGACGGGCGCATGGTCATCATCGAGATGAACCCGCGCGTGTCGCGCAGCTCCGCGCTGGCGTCCAAAGCCACCGGCTTTCCGATCGCGAAAATCGCGGCCAAGCTGGCGGTGGGTTACCGGCTCGACGAAATTCGCAACGACATCACGCGCAAGACCCCCGCCTGCTTCGAGCCCACCATCGATTACGTGGTGGCCAAGATCCCCAAGTGGGCGTTCGAGAAATTCCCCGGCGCCGACCCCGTGCTGGGCACCCAAATGAAGTCGGTCGGCGAAGTGATGGCCATCGGCCGCACCTTCAAGGAAGCCCTGTGGAAAGGCATGCGCAGCCTCGAAACCGGCCGGGCCTTCGGCTCCGAGAAGTACGACAAGGCGCTCATCCCGCAGAAGCTCATCACCCCCACGCCGGACCGGCTCAACTACATCCGTTTCGCCATGGCCAACGGCTACGGGGTGCGGGATATCCAGGAGCTGACCGCCATCGACCCGTGGTTCCTCGAGCAGATCAAGGAAGTCGTGGATTTTGAGGCCGAGCTGGCAGGGCAGGTGGGGCAGGCCTCCTGGCCTGCCCGAATGGACGCGCCGCCGGCAGGAGGACTTCCGAACGCCGTCGTTGTGGGGCAGGCCTTTGGGCCTGCGACGACGCCTTCCGGCGTCGTCAGCCAGGGCGAAGCCCGGCCGGCGCAGGCAGGCCCGCCGAGCCAAGGCTCGGTTTCCATGAACTTTGGTGGGCCGCAAGCAGATGAAGGCAGACCAGGAGGTCCCCACTGGGAAGATCTCTTCCGCCGCGCCAAGCGCTACGGCATCTCCGACGTCCAGCTTGCCAAGGCTTGGAGAACGGACGAAATCTCCGTCCGCACCCGCCGCAAGGAACTCGGCGTGAGCGCCGTCTTCAGCCGCGTGGACACCTGCGCCGCGGAGTTCGAAAGCTTCACTCCGTATCTCTACTCCTGCTACGAAAGCGCGTGCGAAGCCGATCCCGGGGACCGGCCGAAAGTGGTGATTCTGGGCAGCGGCCCCAACCGCATCGGGCAGGGCATCGAGTTCGACTACTGTTGCTGCCACGCCTCCTTCGCGCTTCGCGAATTGGGCGTGGAGTCGATCATGGTGAACTGCAACCCCGAGACCGTCTCCACCGACTACGACACCAGCGACCGCCTGTACTTCGAGCCGCTCACGCTCGAGAACGTCCTCAACATCTGCGACGTCGAGAAGCCCGACGGCGTCATCGTGCAGTTCGGCGGCCAGACGCCGCTCAACCTGGCGCTGCCGCTCAAGCGCCTGGGCATCCCCATCATCGGCACGGACCCTTCCAACATCGACCTCGCCGAGGACCGCAAGCTGTTCGGCAAACTGCTCGACGAACTGGCCATTCCGTGCCCCGCCAACCGCACGGCCACCAGCGTGGAAGAAGCCTGTGACGCGGCGCGGAGCATCGGCTACCCGGTGCTGGTGCGGCCCAGTTACGTGCTCGGCGGGCGCGCCATGGCGATCGCCTACGACGAGGAAACCATCCGCCAGTACATGCGCGAGGCGGTGACGTTCTCGCAGGACCGCCCCGTGCTCATCGACCGGTTCCTGGAAGACGCCACCGAGGTGGACGTGGACGCGCTGGCCGACGGAGACGACGTGCTCATCGCCGGCATCATGGAGCACATCGAGGAGGCCGGCGTGCATTCCGGCGACAGCTCCTGCGTGCTGCCTCCGCAATCGCTCCCCGAGGCGGCCATTCGGACCATCGAAGATTACACCGTGCGGCTCGCGAAGGCCCTGAACGTGATCGGCCTGATGAACGTGCAGTACGCCATTCAGAACGGCGTGGTGTACGTGCTTGAGGTGAACCCGCGCGCCTCCAGAACCGTCCCGTACGTCGGCAAGGCCACCGGCGCGCCGCTGCCCAAGATCGCGGTGGGTCTGATGCGGGGCCGCAAGCTCAAGGATTATGTCCATCTCACCGGCGGTCTCTCATCCGGCACGCTGCGCGCGCCGCAGCAGTTCGTCAAGTCGCCCGTTTTCCCGTTCAACAAGTTCCCCGGCGTGGACCCGGCGCTGGGCCCGGAGATGCGCTCCACGGGCGAAGTGATGGGCGTCGGCATCAACTTCGGCGAGGCGTTTCTCAAGGCGCAGATCGGCGCCGGCAGCCCCCTGCCGGACAAGGGCGCCGTCTTCATCAGCGTGAACGACCGCCAGAAGCCCGAGGCGGTCGAGGTCGCCCGGCGTTTCGCCGCGCTCGGCTTCGGCCTGACGGCCACGCGCGGCACCGCCTCCGCGCTGCGCGCCGCCGGGCTGTCGTGCAAGATGGTCTTCAAGGTGAACGAGGGCCGGCCCAACGTCGTGGACCTGCTAAAGGGCGGCTCGATTCAACTGGCCGTCTACACCACCACCGGCGCCCCGGCCTTCCAGGACGAAAAGGCCATCCGCCGCAGCGCCGTGACCTCCCGTGTCCCCTGCATCACCACCCTAAGCGGCGCGAGAGCCGCCGCCGACGCCGTAGCTTCCCGCCGCCGCGACCCCATCCGCGTCTGGAGCTTGCAGGAGATTCACGCCGTGAGACAGACGGCCGTGTAATCGTCCGGCGGCTTGATGGAATCCTGGTCCAGCCATGCGCCCGATTCGACATCCTCCCAGGCGAACGGCTTTTACTCGCCGGGCGGCGCGTTCATGAAATGGAACTGGCCATCCGCTCCCACAGTCATGTCGTGGTCGTACTCCGGCTGTCCAGCGCGCTCCCTGTCGCTCGGCCCAAGCGGAGACGCCGATGCCTCATCGCGTCATTTGCGATCCACGGGCAACGCTCGCGCCGCTGGCGACAGGGTCTGCGGCATTTCCTGCGTCAGACCGTCCACGATCGCAACCGGTTTGGAGTCGATCGTGATCGTCGCGGGCTGCAAGCCTTCGCGCTTGGCCGTCACCGTGAACGTCCCCGGCATCGGAGTCGAGCGGAAGGCCACGCGGTTGATGCCGCCCTCGGTGTTGAGGTAGAGGTTGTTGGTGGAGTTGGTCTTGCCGGAGTTATAGCCGCCGCGCCAGACGGCGGGGCCGGTTGCCGAAACCGCCCTCCCTGTCGAGTTCCAGGTGAAATCGACGCGGGCGTCGTCGGTCGGGCAACGCTGGCCGCTGGCGTCGACCACTTCAAAGTCGATCAGAGCGATATCTTCGCCGTCGGCGCGCAGGCCCCCTGGAGCGGTGTGGAGGGTGAGCTTGATCGCCGCGGGAGCGCCGGCGGTCTTGAGCTCATGCTGTGTCACGGCGACGCCGCCTTTGTATCCGACGGCCTTGATCGTGCCGGGCGTAAACGCAATGTTCGGGAAGGCATAGAGATAACCGTTCTCCGGTTGGGTGATCTTGCCTCGGGAAACGCCGTTCACGAAGAACTCGACGCTGTCCACATGGTTGGCGATGACATTCATCGTCTTGGTCGTGTTGGCCGGGTACGTCCAGTGCCCGATGATATGGATGTCCGGCTCTTCGTTCTGCATCACGCGCTCGGCGAAGTAAACTTCCTTGGGCAGGCGCACGGCGTCGATCTTGCCGCTGACGCGGCAGACCTCGCTCGAATCCTGCCGGCCGTCGGCGTCGGAATCGATGAAATAGATCGATGCGTAAGCCGCCCACTTGGACTGGTCCGGGTCGGTATTGGACATGCGGTTGGACCAGAACGACCACTATCGCTTGACCTGCGCCAGGGCGAACGTCTCGGAGTTGTAGTTCCATGTGTCGTTCGGCCCCTTCTTGAATCCGAAATAGGGGGGTGAATAGTCGTCCCAGAAGCGTCGGGCGCCTTCATCGCGGAAATCCTCGGTCTCGATGAGGGGGGCCTTGTCGCGCATCTGGGCGCTGTAGGGTCCGCCCAGCATGGTTCCGAACCACTCCGTAACGGCCGCCGCCCCCGGATCGGTCAGCGAGCGGCATCCCATGACCCGGCCGCCGTGCGGGTCCAATTCCTTACGCAAGTCCACCATCTGCTTCATCTGGGAGGCAGTGACTCCGGTGTTCCCGGCCTCCCAAAAGAGCACGCTGGGGTTGTTGCGGAGGTACACGATGGTGTCGCGCATGACCTCCACGCGTTGCTCCCATTGGCGGCCTTGAGCGTCCTCTTCCTTGTCGCCGGCGGGCGCGACCTCGACGATGCCGAAACGGTCGAACGCTTCGACATCCTCCTTCTGCGGCGCCACGTGCATCCAGCGCATGTAATTCCCGTTGCTGTCGCGCAGCATCTGCGCGGTGAAATCGTGCATCCACTCGGGATAGCCGGCCCCGACGCCCGCCCATTCGTTGCTGGTGCGCTGGGCGAATCCCTTGAGATAGACGAACTTGTCGTTGATATAAACGCCGCCCGCGCCCGCGCCACCCCTGAATTCCGTCTTGCGGAAGCCGGTGGTGACTTTGTTGACATCGACGACTTTCCCATCGACGGTCAGGATCGTGTAAACGTCGTACAAATAGGGATCGCCGGTGCTCCAGAATCGGGCGTTGGCCAACGGGCCGGCGGCCTTCAGCACGGTCTTGGCGCCGGACAGTACATCGACTCCGTCGCCCTTGAGCGTGGCGCGCGCCACGCCGTCCTTATCCACCACCACGCCCGACAGGGTGACGTTCGCCTGGGGGGCCTTCCGATCCGCCGTGGCATTGTGAACCTGCGATTCCACCGTGACGTCGCAGGTATGGCCCGCGATGTTGTAGTTGCTGCAGTAGACGTACGTGCCAGTCGTCCCCAGGCCGTAATACAGTGGCAGGGTTTGGTAGATTTTCCCCGCGAGGTGCAGCCACACCCGCCGGTTGATCCCGCCAAAGTCGGGGTTAAAATCGTTGGCGTTCCATCTGAACGTCGTGTCCGTGGCCCGCTCCCTATAGCTGGTGCGGTTGTCCACCTGCACGGCCAACACGTTGTCCTGGTCGCCGAACAGCGCCGCGGACGTGAGGTCCACGCCGTAGCCGGTGATGCCGTTCTCATACAGGCCGAAAGGCTTGCCATTGAAATAGATGTCTCCGGCCTGGCGCATGCCCTCGAATTCGACGAACACTTTCGATCCCGCGGCGCCGGCCGGGAGCTTAAAGTGTTTTCGATACCAGCTCAGGCCCTGGTACTTGCCCCGATCGCCGCCGCTGTGGTCGATGATCACGCGGAACGAGTCGACATCGTTGAACGAATGCGGCGTGCTGACGGTCTCCCATTGGGAGTCGTCGAAGGCGACCGCCTGCGCGCCGGGCACGTCCTGGCGGATGAACTTCCAGTCCGAATTGAAATTGTACGTGACTCGCGGCGACGCAGGCGGCGTGTACCGCGAATCGGCCGCCCAAAGCGGATTTCCGAAAACGAGAACCATGAAGGCAACCAGCGGCAGGACAGCGTTTGGCTTCATGCGGGCTAGTTTAGCCAATAAAGGCCCAGCGCCGCAATTTGGCGCGGCCAATGTGAAAGTCCTGGGCGGTAATTCGGTAACACCCGTCGATATCGGAGTCAAGAAAGCGAGAGATTCCGGTAAAGTGGTCAGCGCCGCTCTCCATCCGTCGCGGGTTGGCGTCGTCGGCTCGATCCGGAAGATCGGACCCGCGAGTTGGGCTTTCAGGGAATCATGAACTGCGTCTACGGTCCGAACCTGATTGACGACGGCTTGCTTCTCGGGTCGAAAGGCGCAACGAGTGGATCCGGCCTTCGCGCCGCCGGCCGGGACCGGGGTCCCAAAACCGCGATCAGGCGCCAACACCGCTTACTTCTGCCCCGCCGCGTCCGCTGGAATCACCACCAAGTCGGCGGTCTCCTGTCCGTCCGGGTGAATGGTGACGGAACGGCCCTTATCTTCGAGCGGCTTGATGAAATCCGGGTCCAGCCAGGCGCCGGATTCGACATCCTCCCAGGCGAACAGCTTGTACTCGCCGGGCGGCACGCTCTTGAAATGGAACTGGCCATCCGCGCCCACCGTCGTGTCGCGGTAGTACGGCTTCTGTCCGGCGCGCTCCTTGTCGCTCGGCACAAGCGCCACCGTCGCTTGAGCGACGGGCTGCTGGTTGGCCGGGTTCTTGGCTACTCCGCTCACCTGCCCCCCGTGCGGGCTGAGCACGATCTCCACGGGCTCCGGCGCGGCGCCTTTCACCTCCAGGCCGGAAACCAGAACGTCGGCGGCGCCCGAGTGAACCGCCTTCACGAAGAAGCCGTCCGGCAATCCCGTGACGGCGAAGTCGTAAGAGTCCGAGCTTACGTCGTCCAGCCGGAAACTGAGGTCGTCGCCCAGCTTCCCGGGCTCGCCTCCTATCCCGCCGCCGGCCAGCACGGAACCAATCGCGCCCATCAGGGAGCCCAGGCCCATTTCGCGCGGCTGCAAGCCCACCCTGACCTTGGAGAGGCCCACCTTCGTCTCCCCCTCCACGCGCACGCGCCCGGCCACCGCAACCCCCGGACCAATGGTGAAAACCAGCCCCTCGATGTCGCTCTGCCCCACTTCAACCGGAAGCGTCGAGGAGTACGTCTTGCCGTTCTGTTGGACGGAGCCGCTCAGCGCGTAGGACCCTGGCGCCACGCCGCGAACGTCGAACTCGCCCTTGGCATCCACGCGCACCACGCGCAGCGATAACGCCCCCGTCAAGCTGCGCGGCGCCAGCATCAATAGCGAAGCCCGCGCCGGAGCGTTCACGCGGCCGGCGATGTGGACCGTGCGCCTCTTGGCCAGCAAAACGTCGATGTTTCGAATCTGGACGCCCGGCGCCACGTCCACCGGCGTCGCGGCCGCCGGGTCGGTGACGCCTGGATAATAGGTCGTAACGTAATCTTCCTCCGGACGCGGCTCCGCCGAGCGGTCCACGGAGAGCACCGCCGCGGTCGCTGCCGACATCGAGCCGGCGGTCACGTAATACCTTCCGGGCGCCAGACCGAAAACGCGATACTCCCCCAGGTCGTTCGTCTGAGCCGCCCCACCCGTGGTGAGCTGCTTCTTGCCTCCGGTGTAGCTGGGCCGCAGCAACTGGACCATCGTCGCCGCGACCGGATCGCCGTCGGTATCCAGAACACGGCCGGACACCACGCCGTGCGGCGTCATCCGCACCACCAAGTCCTTCGGCTGCTGCCCGCGGCTCAGCGTCAGATCGGTCCCCGGCTTTGACGGTCCGCGCTCCCCGTATTGCGCCGGAACGTAGCCGTTGCGGGTGACCTGAAGACGATACGAGCCTGGGTCCAGGTCCTTCATCGCGAAACGGCCCGCCGCGTCCGAAGACGTGCTGAACTGCTGCGGAAGCCCCGCCGCCGAAAGCCCCGCCGCCGTGGGAGATGCGGAGGTGTTGGTCAGCGTCACCGCGGCCTTCTTCACCGGCTCGCCCGAAACCGCGTCGAGCACGCGGCCCTCCAGGGTACACAGATCGCCCGGTTTGCCCGCGGGCTGGGCAGCCGCGCCGCCGCCGGTCTGGCCGTTGCCCGTCTGCGCGGCCAACCCCAGAAACATCGACAAACAGACAGAAGAAAATCGCATCGTGATGTCCTTATAGCAATATGCAATAATTCTATTGCAATTTGCGTTTAGTGTCAACCGTTATTCTACGCGCCGGCGCGCAGCTTCGGAATTCAGCCTTACTTGTCATAGCGCGTCTCTCATCTTCCCGCGGTACTCCTCAAACGCCCGGCGGCCGGTCGCCGTGAGGGTCAGGAGGGTTTGAGGAATTTTGCCGCGGAATGTCTTCTCGATCCCGACGTAGCCGGCCTCCTCCAGCCGCGAGAGGTGGCTGGAGAGGGTTCCCTTGTTCATGCCGGTCTCGTGCAATAAGTAGAGAAAATCGGCCTTCTCCGCCGCGAATAGGAGCGCGGTAATCATGAGCCGTCCCGGCTCGTGGATCACCCGGTCGATCCCGGAGAGGCTGCGCATTTGCTCGTTCATTCGGCCTCCGGCTCGGGAGCGTGCGTGCGCCGGATGTACAAAACCAGCGTGATTATGCCGGACAAGAGCAAGCAAACCCCGACGATTCCGAACGTAACTTGCAGGGTGTCCCACCAAGGCAGTCCGAGCGCGGGAACGAGCGCGGAGCCAATAGCCATCGGCAGCGCGATCAGCCATCTCCATCGCTCGCGCCTGGCGAGTTGATATGCGTAAGCGGACGCGATGGCGATGGCCCACGCCGGGCAGGCAAGGTATAAGGCGCCCAGCGCGCCCCGCTTCCATCCCATGCGAATAGCCAGCGCCAACCCGGCCGATGTCAGCGCTACCAAGAGCGCGGCCGCGGCCATGTTGCGTATCCTTGCCGTTTTCTTCGGGACGTATGCGACGTAACCCGTCCTGCGGTAGGTAATCTTCCGCTTGATCGCTCTTGGCAGGTAGTGACAAACCAAAAGTAGCAGCGCCACCCAGGGCGCCCACACGATCCTGCGGAGCGCTGGCGGCAGCGAGTAGTACACAGCGGCGCCCGTTAGGAAAACCCCCACGGCCATTTCCCCCGTTCCATCGATGTTGGCGTACCGCGCCGGGCGCGCCAGGTAATCCGCAATCTGCTTGTCAGCTTGGGTCATATCACCTACTAGTTTGCACTACCAACTGGTTGGTGTCAAGAGAATTCTTCAAGGAATTCTTGCGGGGACCCGAAGGCCTGTTTTGTTTAGCTGACGGCTGATGGCTGAAGGCTCTCTTCCGCTACTTCTTGCCGGATTCCGGGAGCATGTAGACCTTCTCGCCGGGGTGCACCAGCTTAAGGCGCTCTTCCACCACGCGTTCCTGCTCCGACGCATCGGCGCCCAGACGCTGGATACGCTTCCGCGTCCGCTCGATGTCCTTTCTCAGGCTGTCGGTGCGCGCTTCCCCGGCTCGGACCTGGCGCTGCTTATCGCGAAGCCCGGCGATCCCACTAGGTCCGGTCAAGGTGACAACCGCATAAGTGGCGGCCAGCAGGAACGCGGCTGCGTACGCGAATCTGGAAAGCCGGGCTTTCATGTCGCCAATGCCCTGGAACATAATGGTAACATCGCAGCCGCGATTCAGTCCGGATAATTTTGAGATGACCGACAAGATCGTCGTTCTTAGCACGTGCGCCACCGAAGAGGATGCGGAGAGACTCGCGCGCCTCCTGGTGGAGAAGCGCCTCGCCGCATGCGTGAACGTGATTTCAGGGGTGCGCAGCCACTACCGCTGGAAAGGCGCGGTGGAGTCCGCCGGCGAGTGCCTCCTCATCGTCAAGTCCTCGCGCGAGTTGTTTCCTTCCCTGAGCGCCGCCCTGGAGAAGGCGCATCCCTACGAGATCCCCGAGGCGCTCGCGATCGCGGTGCTCGATGGCGCGGCGAACTACTTGAACTGGCTGGGCGGAAGTCTTCGCGGCGAGGACGTCTCCACGTAGTGTTCGATCCGCTACAATCTGGGTTGGGCGCGCCGTTGGCGCCGGGTCTGGCTTTGATATTCGACATGGACGGCGTGCTGGTCGATTCCAACGGCGTCCATCGCGACGCCTGGATTGCGTTCAACCGGCGTTTCGGGCTCGAAACCACCGAGGCCATGCTGCAATTCATGTACGGCAGGCGCAACGACGAGATCGTGCGTGGGTTTTTCGGCCAGGACCTGCCGGCCGCGGAGGTGGCCATGCGCGGGGCCGCCAAGGAGGAGTTGTACCGCCAAACCATCGCCGGCCGGGTTGAGCGGATGCTGGCCCCGGGGCTGCGGCGGTTTCTCGAACGGCATCGCGGCGCGCCCATGGCGGTGGCCAGCAACGCCGAGCCGGAGAACGTACGCTTCGTGCTCGAGGAAGCCGGCCTGACCCCCTTTTTTCGCGCGGTTGTGGACGGCCACCAGGTTCGGCGGCCCAAGCCGTTTCCGGATATCTACCTGCTCGCGGCGGAACGGCTGGAGACGCCGCCCGCCGATTGCATCGTGTTCGAGGACTCGCGCTCCGGCGTGGAAGCGGCTCGCGCCGCGGGGATGCGGGTGGTTGGAATCGGATCCCTCGATCCGGATTTGCCTGGCGCCGAGCTGGTGGCTGGCGGTTTTCTAAGCGGGGAATTGGAGAAATGGTTGAAGGCCCAGGCTCGCGCCGTGTGATCGTTCGCCTGGCGTGGGCGGCGTTCGCCGCGCTGGCGTGCCAGCCCGTGTGCGCCCAAACCGCCCTTTCCCTGGGAAGCCTGGGCGAGCGGGGAGGGCCGCCGGATTACCTTCCCGCGCACCTCGGCGAGAGGGTGGTGGTTCGAGGCGTGGTTTCGGCCCCGCCTTTCCACTTTCCCAACTACACGCTGCTGGCTATTCAGACCGGTCAGCGCGGCGGGGTTCTGGAGGTCCCCAAGGGCGACGCCACGCTTGACGCGCTGCGCCCCGGCAGCGAGGTGGAAGCCGAGGGCCTGATTGCGGAAGTGGCTGGAATGCCGGTTGTGGCCGCCGGACGCGTCGCCGTTCTGGGGCAAGCGCAGCCACCGGCCGCGGTCCCCGTACCGCTTCGGGATGTTTCGAGCTTCCCGGGAAACCTCGGCTATCTGGGGCGGCTCGTGCGGGTCGAAGGCCGCATGACCGAAAAGGACGACACAACCGCCGGCGGCCAGGTTCTGATTGAGAGCGGGGCCGGCGAGCTTAAGCTGTTCGTCCCCAGCGCCTCCGGCCAGCCGGATTTGAGTCCGTTCGAGCGCGGCGATCTGCTGTCGGCCACCGGCGTGGCGTTGCAGTTCTGTCAGGCGCCGCCGTATAACCGCTTTTTCGAGTTGCTGGTCAACGATCCCGGCGGGATCGCGGTCACTGAGCGGACCGGGACCTTCCCGCCGCTGGCGCTGCCTTCCGGGCTCGTGGTTGTGCTGGGCGTAGCCCTTTTTCTGTGGAGCCGCGAGCGCCGTCTGCGCAAGCAGCGGGAGCGCTTGCGGGAGACCTACCAGCTCGGCGAAGAAGTTCTGGGGTCTTCATCGGTCGAGTCGATTCTGGCGCGCATCTCGAAGGTCCTGCCCGGCATCCTCGGGATCACGCGGGTTCAGCTATACGTCCACAACCGCGCCGCCAACACGCTCGACGCAGTCTTGGAAGACCGGGGCTTCGCGGTTTCCATCTCGCTCGCCTCGACCCCCGGCGGGACCCCGGCCCCCGCGGCGGCGTGTTTCCATTACCGCACGCCGCTGGTGATTCCCGACATCGGCCGCAGTCCGTTTCCCATCGCAAGCGACGCGGGCGGCCGCGCTCCGAAGTCCCTTCTGCTCGCGCCGATGACGGCCCAGAACGAGGTGATGGGCGTGCTGGAACTGGATCAGGACGACCGGGCCCGCGACTTCACCTCCGACGAACAGGCTCTTGCCCAGTACCTCGGCAACCAGATCGGCGTGGCCATTCGCTTGCTCGATCAGCGATCCGTGCAGGAGCAGCTCTTCCGGACCGAGAAGTTGGCCGCGGTTGGCCGCTTGATTTCCGGAATCGCGGCCGAATTGCAAACGCCCCTGGCGTCGATATCGGAGCTGGCCTCCAAGGCGCTTGAGAAGGCGGATCCCGGCCCGGCCGGCCGCGAGGTCTCCGCCATCGCCGCCGAAGCGCGCAAAGCGGCGGGCATGGTGGCCCGGCTGACGGCCTTCGCAGGAAGCGATGCCGTGGAAGCCCGCCCGGTGTGCGTTTCCACCTTGCTGCGCAGCCTGATCGAGTTCCGCCAAGCCGATTGGAAGGCCTCCGGGATTCGTATCGACAGCCTGATCCCGCGCGAACCGCTGTTTGTGGCGGGTTCGCTAGGCCAGTTGGAGCAGGTGTTTCTGAACCTGCTGGTTCACGCCGAGCAGTCCCTAGCCGAAGCGCCCCAGAAGACCATCACGATTGGCGCCACCGTGCTGAACAAGCGGCTGTTGGTGGAGATCGCCTTCACCGCTCCGCCGGACCTGCACAAGGCCGATGAGGCGGCCTCGGTGCTGAGCGTGACGCGCAGCGTGATCGCCGGCCACGGCGGAGAGGCCCGCCTGGTTGTGAACCGCGGCGGGCAGCCGTGCTTCGAGGTGGATCTGCCGCTCGCGGCGAAGGAGCGCGCGGCTGTCCCTGCCACCGGCCCGGACCGCGAGACCTCGCGCCCCATGACCGCTTTGCTGATTGAGCCGGAAGAGGCCGTCCAGCGTCAGATACTGACCTTGCTGGCGGCGCAGGGCTGCCGCGTCGTGCCCGTGGACAACGCCGATTCCGGCCTGGATCTGGCTCAGAGAATGCGTTTTGACCTGGCTTTCTGCTCCGTCCACGCTCCGGGCCTGAACTGGGTGGAACTGGCGGAGCGGATGCAGGGGCGGGTCGGAGGCTTCGTCCTGCTCTCCGACCGGTACGACGCCGAGCTGAGCGCGGATTTTGAGAGCGACGGCCGGTTCGTTCTGCCCAAGCCGGTGCGGGAAATGGATCTCGCGCGGGTGCTCGACGCCGCCGACCGGCTCGCCCCCGCCAGAAGCGCGTAAGTAGCGCCGCCGGCCCGCGTGGTTTCGCTATAATTCCCTCATGGGGCGCTGCGGCGCCCCATGACTGTGCGGTCGTGGCGAAATTGGCAGACGCGCCAGACTTAGGATCTGGTCCACGAGAGTGGGTGGAGGTTCAAGTCCTCTCGGCCGCACCAATCCCGTTGGCCCGCGTTGCGTAGCCCTGAGGCCGATCTAGGATTATAGATGAGCGAGACTGATATCCACATGAACATTCCCGATCTCAACGAAGTTGTCATCAAGGCTCTCGACCTCCACTCGTCGTACGAGATTCCCGAGTTGCGGCTGCCGGCCGCCCGGAAGCGCCTGGTGGTCGCCAGCGGAAATGCCTTGCCGACCGGCAGAATCCTCTTTTCCGGGGAGTACGTCGTCCTTTCCGATGAAGGCCAGTATAGGGCTGTCCTCAGGGCCGACCCGGACGTCGAGGCCGCGGTGGTGATATCCGCCTCGGGCGAAAAGGACGCTCCCCTCATAGTCGGCGATCTCATTGAGAACCCGCCCGTCGAGGGCTTTCCGAAGCCGCATCTGATTACTTGCCGTCCTCAATCGACCGCGGCCAAGTTATTGCCCGCGGATCACGTGCTTACCACGCGCAGTATCCCCGACGAGCCAATCACTTACAACACCTCGACGTACCTGGGGATGATTCTCTCAAAGACCCGCGAGAATCCCCTCGGGATCAAGGAATACCTTCTTGAGACCGTCAAGCCGCTAGTCACCGGCCTCAAGGAGTTTACGGCTTTCTATCTCCTGCTTCCTTCCGAGTTCGAGGCGGTGGCGCCGATGTTCGTCACGAAGTTCGACGAGCTTTTCGGCGGGCGCGTCAATGGCCGGTGCTACACCGTGGACCAGACTCTTCACGCCAAGACCGTCATCCCATGGGACAAAGAGCTGTTTATCAGCTTCGGATACGACAACCAGGATTTTGGAACGACTCCCCGATGCCGATTGAACATACCCTTGCCCGCCGATGCGGGCCCCGCGTGTGCGATAGCGGCTGGGTACTACGCGATCGGCAGCCTGCAAGCCCAAATGCCCCCCTGGTTTAAGGAGCATGCGGACGAGTACAAGCAGATTCAGAAGAAGCTTTTTGAGAAACTGAAAGCCAGCCAGGCGAGCCATCCCGCCAAGAACCCGCTGAAGTAGCGCGTGGCGTCGATTCCGCATTCAGCGGCGGTGGCGAACGCGGTGCTCGGACGCCAGCGGCGTCGGGAACGTGGCCGAAATGTGATCCTGCCACGTCAGGCCCTCTTCGTCCCACAGCGACCACACCAGACCGACGACGATGCACGCGCTGAGCCACGACCCCGCGATCCGGAGCAGCCTTTGCTTCAACTCCGGGGTGAGGCCCTCGAAGGTGACCACTCGCAGGCCGGTCCATTGCTTCCCCGCCGTTTCGGCCCCGGCCATCGCCCACAAGATATCGTAAGCGAAGGCCACCAAGGCCAGGGCGCCTCCCAGGATCGGCAAGTTGGAACGATCCAGCCGGATCTCCCCGCCGGCCGCCCGGAACACGCTTAGGAAAAGCGCGTACCCGATCACGATCATGCTTAGATCGAGCGCCGCCGCGAGCGCCCGGTGCGACCGCGCCGCCACCGGCGCGTCGCAATAAATCGCCGCCTCGACCGTCGCGCCGAGCGTGCGCCGCATGGCTCTTGGAGTCCGGCGAAAATCCAGGTTGCCCTGGTTCTCCGGCGGCGCGGATGCGCGCCGAACCCGCGGTCTGGAAACCACCCGGGCCGCCGGATCCGCTTGGGACCGCCGGCGCGTTTCGCGGCGCTCGGGAAATGGGAGGACGTTGGAACCGGCCATATCCTCGAACAGCCGCTCTTGCGCGGGGCGGGGCGGGCCTCCCGGCCTGCCCACGGCGCCACCGCCCACGCTCCCGCGCGCGGGAGGAGTCGCGATCGGGATGGGTCGCGCCTGCGGGGCGAGCGCCCCTCGCACTACCGCGCCTGGCATGAGCGTATCGTCCGGCGTGCGCCCGCATCGCCGGCAGCGATGCTCCGCTTCGCCCATTTTCGACAGGCAATACATGCACGTCATCTAGTTGTCCCTTACGCTTCCCTGCTACCGGCGAAAATATGGTAACTTTGCGGCTTGAGGCCCTCCCGGATCAACTCCCTTTCACTACTTAGCATAACGGCTCCGAATTGTCACGAAAAATCTTCCAGTACTAGGTATCTTTTTGCCCTCACGCTATTGTGCATGCTGGCTTTAGCTGCTGCCTTGGCCGCCGCCCAGACGCCCGCCCTCGTACGGCGCGATCCGGGTTCTCCGGCTTCTCCGGCGGAGGCCAAGCCGCCCGAGCCTCCGCCCCCGGCTTCCATACCCAAAGATCAGTGGGACGTGGATGCCATCGACCAGGACACCAAAGGCAAGCTCCACAAGCTCAGCGGCAACGCCTGGGTTGAGAATTACCGCCTGCTGGTACGCGCCGATCGGATGGATTGGGACGAAGAAACCGGCGACATGCATGCCTCGGGACACGTCCACATAAAGAATTTCGAGGAGAACGAGGACGTGTGGTGCGACCGCCTCGAGTACAACACCACCGAGGAAACCGGAAAGTTCTACGCCGTGCATGGCCAGACCGTGCCGCGAATCATCACGCGGCCGGGCATCCTCACCAGCCGCAGTCCGTTCTATTTCGAGGGCGAGTGGGCCGAACGTATCGGCGGGAAATACATCCTGCACAATGGCTTCGTCACCAATTGCGCGATGCCCAGACCCTGGTGGCGTCTGCGCGGGCCGAGGTTCGTGATCGTGCCCAAGGAAAAGGCGCTGGCGTACCGCTCCATCTTCCTGCTGCACGGCGTACCCCTCTTCTATACGCCATTCTTCTACCACTCGCTGGCGAAGGAGCCTCGCAAGAGCGGTTTCCTCACCCCTAACATCGGGAACAGCTCTCAACGCGGGATCATGCTGGGATTGGGTTATTACTGGGCCTTCAGCCACTCCTACGATGCGACCTACCAGCTTGTGGACTACACCGCCAGGGGCTACGCGCACCACCTCGACCTCCGAGGCAAACCGCGCCCCGGCACGGATTTCTACGCCATCGTTTATGGCGTGCAGGATCGCGGCGTGCTCGCGCCCGGCGCCACCGTTCCCACCACGTACAGCGGCATCAACCTGCATGCCGTGGGAAAGTCCGACCTGGGCGGCGGCTGGACCGCGCACGCCGACGTCGATTACTTTACATCGCTCCGCTTCCGCGACCAATGGTCGCAGTCCTATAACGAGCTGATCGGCTCGGAAGTCCGCTCCGCCGGTTTCCTCGACAAAAACTGGCCCGCCTACACCCTCAACGTCGCTGTCTCGCACGTGGAGAATTTTCAAGGGGAAGAAATCGCCATCCCGCCGGGCGGCGCGAACTATGTCGCCAACGCGGTCGTCATCCGCAAGTTGCCCGAGGCCGAGTTTTCCAGCCGCGACCAGCCCATCTGGCGGGGCCTCCCCATTTGGTTTTCCTGGGACTCCTCGGCCGGCCTCCTGAACCGCTCCGCGCCGGTCTTCAGCCCGGACCAGACCCAGCTCATCGACCGTTTTCAAACGGGCGTGTTCATGAACCGCGAGAACTTCGCGCCCCGCGTCACCGGCGCGTTTCACCTCGGGGACTTTCACTTGGTTCCGAGCGTGGGCATTCACGAGACCTATTACTCGGAAGGCCAAACCCCGTACCTGAACCGCTTCCGGACTACCGGCACGAACTACGTGCGCAGCGCCGAAGACTTCTCCCTGGATCTGATCATGCCCTCGCTCGCGCGCGTCTACGCGAAGAAGACCTTCCTGGGCGACAAACTCAAGCACGTCATCGAACCGCGCGCGACCTACCGGTACGTCACCGGCGTCGGCGCGGACTTCAACGAGTTCATCCGGTTCGATGAAACCGACCTGCTCTCGAATACCAACGAGCTGCTGCTCTCGCTGACCAATCGGGTCTACGCCAAACGCGGCGATTCCGTGCAGGAGATCCTCACCTGGACCCTGATGCAGAAGCGCTTCTTCGACCCGACCTTTGGAGGCGCGCTCATCGCCGGCCAGCGCAACGTCTTCGAAAGCACCGCCGATTTGGGGGCTTATGCATTCGTCGCCGGAGTGCGTGGCGTCTCTCCCATCGTCTCGTCGCTGCGGATCAGCCCCGTGGGCCGTTTAGGCATCCGCTGGCAGGCCGACTACGATCCGCGCACGCACGCCATCGTGGACAGCGCGCTGGCCCTGGACTACCGCTGGAAACGTTATTTCGTCATGCTCTCCAACGACGAAGTCCACGGAAACGCCGCGCTGGCCGCCGCCGCCAACCAGTACTCCTTCCGCGTGGGCTTCGGCGATGTAAACCGCCGCGGCTTCAACGCCCACCTGGATGGCGTCTACAACTACTTGACGGCCAAAATGCTGAACTCCACCGCTCAGGTTACCTACAACACCGATTGCTGCGGGCTGAGCGTTCAGTACTACCGATACAATATCGACAACGTGCGCGACGAAGGGGCGTGGCGCGTGGCCTTCTCCATCGCCAACATCGCCACGTTAGGCAACCTCAAGAAACAGAGCCTGATGTTCTGAGATGGCCGTCAGCCTTCGGCTAAAGGCGCTTCGGCATCCGGCAGGCTGCGGGTTTCAACTTCGCCAACGGCTTGCAAGAAGGCAGGCCGGGTGGCTTGCCCCGCCAGGAGGTCTGCCCCACTGGGAATTCGCCCCGCAGAGCCTTCATCCGCTCGAACTCCCCGGCCGCCCGGCGGCGAGTGGCGCTCCGTCCGGTTCCGCGGGTTGGCTTGTGTGAGACCCTGGCAGGGTAGTAACGTTGGTCTTTACCGAGATGGCCTTTCGAGACGCCCGCCAGCACGAAGTTGCGTTCTGCGCCGAGGTCAAGTCCTGGTCGGACGGACTTTTCCAACGCGATCCTTCTCTGCCCTTCGATTCGGCGGCAATCGAACAGTATGGACAGGGGAACTACAAGCGCCAGGACCTTCGCGTCTACGCGCGCGCCGGCGCGGACAGGGGAAGGTTGGCGCTCTGTGGGGAAGTCAAGCTTCCGGGCACTCCGTTCGGCGGCTCCCCGTTTAATCCGGCGCTTCTGCAAGACGCCTACGAGAAGGCGACGAATGCCGCGTGCCAGTTCTTCTTCACCTGGAACGTCGAGCACCTTGCTCTTTTCGACCGTTCGCTGTGGGACCGCCCGCTGCACGAGCAGTGCATTGGGGAATGGCATCTTGGCGAGGCGCTGAACAGCCCCGCCGACGTCGCGCTTCCAACCGTCATAGAGAAGATCCGGGACGATCTCTTGCCGCGGTTCTACCGCGATTTCGCCCAGATCTGGAAGGGCGAGCGGCGCAGCTTCGCGAAACCGCCGGACGAATTCTACATATCCGTGCTGGAGAGCCATCTGGCCGGTCCGATGGGACCAGTCAGGATCACTAGGGATTACCTCGACGCGAAGTCCGCGAAAGACAAGTTCTTCGATGTCCAGTTGAGGACTTGGATGGTCAAGGCTCAGCAGTGGAACTTCGATCGAGACGATGCGGACTCCTGGCGGCAAACGATCGAGCGCGCCGCGAGCAGCATGGTGTACGTGCTGAACAACCGAATCCTCTTCTACGAAGCCGTGCGAGCGCGCCACCATGAACTGCACGAACTAAGGTTCCCGAAATCGGCTAAGGACCCCGCCGATGCCATGTCGTATCTGTCGAGGCAGTTTCGAGAGGCGGTCCGCGTAACCGGCGACTATGAGACGGTCCTGATGCCGGACCAGCACGAATGGGCGGCCCAGGTTACGCTTTCCGGCGTCGAGGCCCCGCACGCCTGGCAAAGGGTGATCGACGGCGTCGAGAGGTTCGACTTTCAACACATCTCGGCGGACATCCTGGGGCACACATTCCAACGGCTGGTGAGTCCCGAAGAGCGCCATAAATTCGGACAGCACTACACGGCCGAGACGGTCGTCGATCTGATCAACGCTTTTTGCATCAGAGAGGGCCGCGACACCGTTCTCGACCCTGCGTGCGGCAGCGGGAGTTTCCTGGTCCGGGCGTTCTATCGCAAAGCCGACCTCGACCGGTCGCTCGCGACGCACGAAAACATCTCCGGCCTGTTCGGCTGCGACATCAACCCGTTTCCCGCGCACCTGGCCACTCTGAACCTCGCCGCGCGCGATCTGGTGCAGTACAGTTTTCCGCGCGTGGTTCGCAGGAATTTCTTCACCGTGGAGCCCGGCAAGCCGTTTTGCAGGCTCCCTAAAGAAACAAGGGATGAACGCGGGCGGCGCGAGAAATGGGACGTGACGCTCGACCCGCTGGACGCAATCGTCGGGAACCCGCCCTACGTCCGGCAGGAGCAAATTCCAAGAGAGGGCGAAAAGGGAGTCATTCCGGACCAAACCAAGGAGTTCATCTCCCGCCGCGCCGAGCGGAGCTGGCCGGGAATCGGCCTGTCCGGGCAGAGCGATTTGCACGTCTACTTCTGGCCGGCCGCCGCGGAACTGCTGAAGGAGCGCGGCTGGTTCGGTTTCCTCACCTCATCGAGTTGGCTGGATGTGCGGTACGGGTTTGCGCTCCAGCGCTGGATTCTGCGGCATTTCCGGCTTGTGGCGGTGATTGAGAGCGTCGATGAACCGTGGTTTGAAGACGCCAGGGTAAAGACAGCCGTCACAATCATGCAGCGTTGCGACGATGCCAAGGCCCGCGAGAAGAACGTGGTCCGGTTTGTCCGGTTGTTGCGGCCGCTCGCGGAGATACTGGGCAGCCGTGACGATGAGGAGCAGAAGCAAAAAGGCGCGGTGAAGTTGCGCGGCTTGATTCTCAGGACCAGAACCGACAGGTCGAGTCCCGACTTGCGCATCATCGTGAAGCGCCAAGAGGAGCTTTGGACTGAAGGCGTGCTGATCGGCGAGATGTTCGCGCGGCAGAAGGCGCTCTCGCAGTCGAAGCCCGAGCCGAACGGCGACGACGAGGAGGAGAATGGGTTCGTCGATGGCTGCGACGCCGAAGAACCATCCGCCCTATCCGGGTACGGCGGCGGGAAGTGGGGGCGCTACCTGCGCGCGCCGGATTTCTACTTTGAGATCATGAGGGAGTTCGCGCCTAAGTTCGTCCGGCTTGGCGAGGTTGCGACCATACGGTTTGGCATCAAGAGTGGGTGCGACGATTTCTTCATGCCGCGCCACGTAAGCGAGCGCGTGTTGAAGGAATTCCCAAACGATTCATCCTGGCAGGGTTTGCCGGCTGTGAGCGCCGCCAGGCGCAAAGACGTTCTGTCCGGACGCGTAGCCATTATCGAGGCGGGGGACGGAACGCTACATGCCGTGGAGAGCCGCTATCTGCGGCCCGAAGTACACAGTCTCATGCAGGTTGACCGGCCGACGATCACAGCCTCCGACTCGGATCGCGTGGTGCTTTGGGTCAACCAACCGATGTCCGCTTTGCAGGGCACGCTTGTCTCGAAATACATCAAGTGGGGCAGCAAGCGGACCTTCGCTTCCAAGAAGTCCAGGCCCGTGCCAGTGCCGGAGCGCTCTTCGTGCAAGGGCCGCAACCTCTGGTACGACCTGACAGGACTGGAGCCGGGGATCGGTTTTTGGCCCATGGCGCAACAGTATCGGCACATTATTCCGGCTAACCCGGAGGCCTTGCCCTGTAATCACAATCTCTTTGACATCCATCCCCTGTCGCCGGCGGATTCCCTCGCGAGCCGCGCCCTGATTCCGATTCTGAATTCGACGTTGATTGCGCTGATCAAGGCCTTCTACGGCCGATATGCCGGTACGGAAGGGAACTTGAAGACCGAGGTCGTGGATGTTGTCATGCTGGAGATCCCGGACCCCAGGCGCGCGACGGAACCACAGGTGCGCCGCCTCGAATCGGCCCTATCGCGGATCCAGCAGCGCCAGGTAACGCATCTGGTCGAAAGGGCGTTGCAGGATTGCCATACCGCGGAGGAAGCGCGCAAGGCCGCCAGCGGGCCCTTGGCTCTCCCCGACGAACTTTGCCGCGGGGACCGGCGCGAACTCGACGACGCGGTTTGGGAAGTCCTTGGCGTCACGGGCGAACGGCGCCGGCGGGACTTGACCGACCGCCTTTATAGAGAGGTCGCCCTGCACTTTCGGGCGATTCGCGTCGTCGAGGTGCAGAAAATGGAACAGCGGCGGCGAACGAACGGCTCCTCCGCTGTGTCGCCCGTCAGCCTGGCGTCCGGAGCCTGGGCGGAATTGGGCCCCGACTGGAAGAGGCCGCTCGCGGAGTGGCTTGAACAGGAGAGTGGGGGGTCTCGAATCGTGTATATCCCGGAGGGACGCGCGCGCATCAGCGCCGAGCAGGATATGTTCGAGCCGCACACAGTGTTCTTCGGGTCGAAGCCCGCGATCGGCCATGAGTGTTCCAGCCGCGCCGAGGCGGAGTTGTTGTACGCCGTTGCGGAAGCCGGGCTGCGTGGTCCCGTGTCCCTTCCGGACAAGGAAGTCGATTGCCAGCGGGTTCTGCGCGATCTCGCAGATCGCATGACGGGCGGGAATAGACTGGCCGAGGAAATGGCGGAAGCGCGCGCCGGCGACGAGAAACTGAGAGAGCAAGTGGCTGAGACGCTTCGGCGATGGCTCATCCATGGGCGGCCGGATTAGGTTTTCGGTATGACGTTGTGCCGTTGCGGGTGACCGCTCCCTCACGGTCGCGGCTCTGTGTGCGGCCTTTTCCCGTAACTTGCCGCACTCACTATACTGTAGGGGAATGGTGCGTACCTGGTTGCTGTTGGCGGTTAGCTTTGTGTGCACGGCCGCCGAACCGGAGTTCCTCGCGAGGCGGCAGGCCCTGGCGGCGGCGCTTCCCGACGGGGTGGTGGCGCTGTACGGGGAAGTCGAGCGGGAGAACGCCGACCTGCGCAACGGATTCCACCAGGATTCGGATTTCTATTATCTGACCGGGTGGAAGGCCCCGGGCGCCGCGTTGCTGATCGAGCCGCGGCGACAGATTCTGTTCGCGCCCCCGCGCGACCCGAGACGCGAACGATGGACCGGCCTGCAACCGGCGTTAGACAATCCGGATGTACGGGATGCGTTGGGCTTCGGGATCGTGCTGCCCCCCGCAACCCTGGAATCGGAATTGCGCGAGTCCCTGAAGCGCTACTCCAAGATCTATACAGTTGGGCCGGAGGCGGCGGCGAAGGTCAAAGCCATCGCGCCGGCCGCGGAAATCGCCAACGCGGAGACCGCGATTGCGCGCTTGCGGATGAAGAAATCGCCGCACGAGGCCGAACTGCTGCAACACGCCGCCGATGTTTCCATTGCGGCGCATCTGGCGGCCTGGAAGCGCGCGGCGCCGGGTCTCTACGAGTACCAGATCGCGGCCACGCTGCTTGCGGCGTACCTGGACCGCGGCTGCGAGCGGAGCGCCTACGCGCCGATCGTCGGATCCGGACCCAATTCGGTCTACCCGCACTATGCGGGGAACTCGCGCCGCATGGATCGCGGAGACCTGCTGCTGGTGGACGCGGCGGCGGAATGCGCCGGCTACGCGGCCGACGTTACGCGGACCGTCCCGGTAGGCGGCAGATTCAGCGCGCGCCAGCGGGAGATTTACGGCATCGTTCTGGGAGCGCAGCAGGCCGCCATCGCGGCGGTGAAGCCGGGCGCCTATATCGGCGGCGCTCCCGGCGCTCCCGGCCGTCCCAGCATTCAAAAAGCCGCCATGGATTACATCAACTCGCACGGCAAGGACCTGCATGGCGATACGCTGGGCAAGTATTTCATTCACGGCATCAGCCACCATATCGGTCTGGACGTTCACGACCCGGCCGATAACGGCGTTCCGCTCGAAGAGGGCATGGTGATTTCGGTCGAGCCGGGCATCTATATCCCCGAGGAGAACATCGGAATCCGCATCGAGGACATGGTCCTGGTGACCGGGGACGGGGCCAGGGTGATGACCGCGGCGCTGCCGCGCGATCCGGCGCGGATCGAGAAGGCCCTGCGGAAGTGATATGGCGGACATCCGCAAGAGCACGGCGCGATACATTGGGCTGCTGGCGGCGGCGTTCGCCGTGGCCGTGGCGGGGAGCTACTTCGTAAACCCGTACTTCGATAACTACGCCTACGACTTCATGTTCCGGCTCTACAAGCCCGCGCCCTGGCGTCCCCAATCCGTTGTGCTGGCCATCGACGAAACCACTCTGCGCCGGTACGGCATGGGCTCCATGCGCAAGCCGCTGGCCGACGGGCTGAGGATCCTGGCGGGCGCGGCGCCCCGAGCGGTGGTGGTGGATCTTATGCTGGCCGACCCGGGAACCCAGGCGGCCAACGACGCGCTCGCCGACGCTTTCCGCGGTACGCCCAACCTCGTGCTGGGCGCCGAGCTCTTAGAGAAAGAGTGGGAAGAGCCGCGTCCCGAATTCGCGAAATGGGCGGCCGCGATCGGGCACGTTCACGCGCAACCCGACGCCGACAACGTGACGCGCTCGATCCTGCTCGACAAGCATCTCGGCAGGGTGCGGCATTGGGCTCTGGCCCTGGAAGCGTTCCGGCTGAGCCGCGGCGGCCCCACGATCGAGGTGGATGCGGACAAACTGGTGGTGGGCGACGCCGTCATCCCCGTCTCCGGGGAGGGGCGGCCGATGCGCATCCGTTTCATCCCGCAGGGCGCGCCCCCGATCCCGCGGGTGTCGCTGGCGGACCTGATCGACAACCCCGCGCTGGTCACGGCGTTTACGGGCAAGACGGTGTTCGCCGGCGTGACCGCCATCACCGGGGAGGTTCTCGACCGCGTTTCCACGCCGTACTCCAACGGAAGGTTGACGACCGGCGTGGAGGTCAATGCCAACGCGTTCGAGACTTTGGCGCAGGGCCTGTTTCTGACCGACGTTTCGGACGTGTGGGTGCTCGTATTCAGCCTCGCGGTGGCGGCGGCCATCGGGCTGGCGTTCCGCTACCTGCCCGGCTGGCGGGCCTACGCGGGCGGCGGGCTGGCTCTGGCGGCGGCGCACCTCACGCCCTATCTGTTCTTCACGGAGCGGCGCGTCTTTTCGTTCGCCACGCCGTTTTTTGTGGGGTGGCTGTGCTTCCTGGCCGCGGCGGCCTATTACAACCTGGCCGTGCGCCGGAATTGGCGAACCGAGCGGGCGGCCCGCGCGCGCTACCAGCAGGCCATGCAATTCGTGACGCACGAGATGCGCACGCCGCTTTCGGCGATTCAAGGATCGAGCGAGCTGATCTCGCGTTACGCGCTCACGGAGGAGAAACGCACGCAGATCGCCGAGCTGATCAACTCCGAATCCAAGCGCCTGGCGCGAATGGTCGAGGTTTTTCTGAACGTGGAGCGCCTCTCGGCGGGGCAGATGGAGTTGAAGCGCGAGACGATCGGGGTGAAGCAACTGGTGGACGTCTGCGTGGCGCGCGCGCTGCCCCTGGCCGAACGCAAGCGCATCGGCATCGTCGTAAATCCCATCGCCGCGGACCTTCAGGTGGCCGGCGACGGCGAGTTGATGGAGTACGCTTGCTACAATCTGCTTACGAACGCGGTCAAGTACTCCCCGCGGCACACCGAGATCGCGGTGTCGGGCTGGCAGGAAGACGGCGAGGCGCGCATCGCCGTGAAAGACCAAGGCATGGGGATGGACCAGAAGGAAGTCAAGCGGATCTTTCAGAAGTTCTATCGCACGAAGAAGGCGGAAGAATCCGGAGAGGCGGGCGCCGGCATCGGTCTCTCGATCGTTCAGCAGATTGTGGAGCAACATGCGGGGCGGATTGAGGTGACCAGCCGGCCCGGGGCCGGTTCCTGCTTCACGCTGGCGCTGCCGCGGCTCGCCGCGGCGGAGCGAAACTGATGCAAAAGCTACTCTTGGTGGAAGACGATCCGGCCTTGCAGTTCACCATCCGGACGGCCCTGGAAGCCAACGGTTACCAGGTGGACGCCGTGTCGACCACCGGCGAAGCGATGGAACGTCTGGCCGATCACGCCTACCCCATCGTGATCTCCGACATCTACATCGACGAGCGCACGGGCCTGGACATCCTGGACGCGGCCAAGCGGAAGGACCCGCGCTGCTCGGTGATCCTGATGACGGGCCGCGGCACCATAGAGACGACCGTGGCCGCGACGCGCGGAGGGGCTTTCGACTACATCGCCAAGCCCTTCGATCTGGCGGTGATGATCGACTCGGTCGAGCGCGCCGAAGCCGCCCGCGACGGAGAGGAAGACGAAGCCGAGGAAGAGGAGTTTCCCGAGAGCGGCATGATCGGCAATTCCCCGGCGATGGTCGAGATCTACAAGACCGTGGCGCGCGCCGCGCCCACCGACGCGACCGCGCTGATAGAAGGCGAGACCGGGGTAGGCAAGGAACTGGTGGCGCGCATGATGCACCGCTTCAGCCGCCGCGCCGCGCATCCGTTCGTGCCGGTGGACTGCGGATCGATCGCGCCGTCGCTGCTGGAAAGCGAGTTGTTCGGCGCCATGCGCGGGGCCTACACGGGGGCCGACCGCGACCGCACCGGCGTGTTCGAGGCCGCCAACCGGGGGACGGTCTTCCTGGATGAAATCGGCGACATCGAGCACAACTTCCAACTGGCGCTGCTGCGTTTCATGGAGAGCCACGAGATCCGCCCGCTGGGCGCGCCGCGGTCCAAGGAAGTCGACGTGCGCGTGATCGCCGCCACCAACCGGGACCTGCAGAAGATGGTGGACGAAGGCAAGTTCCGCCCGGACTTGTGGTATCGCCTGAACACGGTACGCATACTCCTGCCCCCGTTGCGCGATCGCCGCTCCGACATCCCCCAGTTGGCCTGGTACTTCGCCAACCAGTACAACGGGAAGTACAGCCGCAACGTGAAGCTGACGGATTCGGGTCTGAAGGCCCTCCAGGATTACACCTGGCCCGGCAACGTGCGCCAGTTGCAGCACGTGATCGAGCGCCTGACGATTCTGGCGGACCGGATCGACGCGGAGGCCGTCTACGACGCCCTGACGATCATGGAATCGCGCGAAAAGCCGGTGGATACGCTGGCCGACGCCGAGGAGGACCAGATCCGGCGCGTGCTGGCCGCCACCGGCGGCAACAAGAGCAAGGCCGCCGTGTTGCTAGGCATCGAGCGCAAGACGCTGTACCGGAAACTGGAGCGGATGAAGCCGTAGGGTTTCAGCCTGCATTTCCGTTTTGGGTAGTTGCCGATGACCTCTTGATGGCCTCCGACGCCTTTATTCATGCGGGTTTCAACCGGCGGGGGAGGAACACGCAGCTCCCGCCGGCGGACCTGTCGCCCCAGTCCGTCCATAGCCGAGTCGCGCCCCCCAGGGAAAAGAAAAAGAGCTAAGAGGGTCCTAAAAGTCACCGGTTGTTGTAGAATTGAAGGCGGCCAAAGCGCCAAGCCCAGAACCGTGGCAATGCGGCCCGGCATGTCCCATTTCGCGAACGGGAGGTTCGTGTGACCATATCGCGTGAAGATACTCTGCGGCGCTGGTGGCGGAGTGGGGTAGCGCTCCTGTGCGCCGGCGCGTTGCTCGCCGTCGATGCCGGTTGCCACACGCAGAGAGTCGCGAGGATCGACGTCGCGCAGGCGCCCTCGGCGGCTCACGACCGGATTGTCGGCGTCACCACAACGGAAGGCAAAGACGTGAGCTTCGATTCTCCCGGCGGGGCAATCGCGGACGATTCCGTCAAGGCGTACGTGAATAAGGCTCCCTACAGCATCCCGCTCTCCCAGGTTCAACGCCTGTGGGTGGAGCGGCGCAGGATCGACGCAGTCAGGACCATCGGGCTCGCAGTCGGCATCGCCGTTGCGGCCGTGGGAACGATCGCCATAATTGTCGCTCTCACCAAGGAGTCGTGCCCCTTTGTGTACTCCTGGGATGGCGAACGTTATGTGTTTGACGCCGAGCCGTATGGCGGCGCCATCGCCCGCGCCCTCGAGCGCGACGACTATTCCGAGCTCGAGCACCTGAAGGCGCAGCACGGCGAGTACCGCCTGTTGATCACCAACGAGGTCGACGAAACGCAGCACACCAATCTGCTCGAGCTCTGGGTCGTGGACCACGCGCCGGGTACGCGGGTCGTGGCCGACGACCAGGGCCGGCTGTACGGCTTCCGGCACATCGAGCGGCTGCAAAGCGCACGCGATCGCGGCGGAAACGACATCACCGCGTGGCTGGATGCCACGGACCGGCGCATCTGGGAGCCCGAGGCGAAACCCGCGGCCGACGGCAGCGCGCGCGAGGAGGTTGTGCTTACGTTCGCCAAACCCGAGGGAGCCGTCAAGGCCAATCTCGTGGTCAACGCGGCCACCAGCCTCTGGGGCTCATACATGATCAAGAGGATGATGCAATTGCGCGGCCGCGGCGCGCCCGTCTGGCTTGCTTCGCTCGCGGCCAACCCCGCCGAGATCGCGTCGCTCGCAGCCTGGTACAACCGGGACGAGCTTTACAGCCTGAAGATCGATGTCGAGGAGGACTCCGGCTGGACTACGCGCGGAGCCGCCATCGGAGGCGGCCCGTTCATCTCGGAGGAACGCGTCGTTCCTCTCGACATCAGCCACGCGCGCGGCGACCGGCTTCGCATCCGCCTGCGGCCGCCATTGGGCTTCTGGGCTTTGAACTCGTTCGCAGTATCGTACGAAACCGCCTCCACGCCCGCGCCTCAGGTTGTGAAACTCAGCGCGGCGCGCTCGTCGTCCGGCGCGGACGAGCTTGCCGCACTAGCGGCGAACGACGCGCAATACTATTCCATGCCGGATACAAGCGAGAGGGCCGAGCTACGCTTCCCAGCGCCGCCGCCCAGGCCGGGAATGGTGCGAACCGTGTTCCTTCACAGCCGCGGCTGGTACGAACTGCACCTCGGCACGCAAGGCGAGCCGGACGCCACCGCCGTGAACGAGATCTTTTCCGTTCCCGATGCCGCCGCCCGCTTCGCGGCGCGCGAATTCGCCAACTGGCGTCCCACGCCCTAGCCCGGAGTTCCATCGCGGCACAGAGACCATATGATCGATGTGGCTGGGGAACCCGCGATATCGGCCTTCCCGTTTCCGGCTACAAGCCCACGAGTTGGAAGGCGCGGCTCCGGAGAGCGGCGCGCGGGGATCCTCGCGCTTGGGCGGTGGAGATCCACGCGGCGAGATCGGTAGCGGGGTGAGCGTCCCGTGGTTGTCCCCAAACCGGCCAAGGGAGACGCACGGATGGCGCAAGATCGGCCGGGGTGGGGTTGTGCGCCGCGTTCCGAGGGCCTTTTCAGGCGCGGAGCGGGGGTTTCGGAGCCAAAACAGGCAATCCGGGGGTGGAAATCGCGGCGATCACGGGCTTGGGGAGGCTCGAAGATGGCCGGCGAGAGGTTGCCGCCGGAGTTGAAGGAACGAACCCAATTCCGGGGGTGGGTGGTTGATTCGGAAGGGGTTGCGGTTTGGACAGGTCCGGCTCAACGGGTTGAACACAATCCGGAAGGCAGACCAGGAGGTCCGCCCCACTGTCCGGCTCACTGTCCGGCTGACTGGCGGCGATGCACTCGAGTTTCTCGAGCGTGAGGTGAAAGCTGCGCGCGGTGGAATCCAGGCGGCGCTGGAGGCGGGCGAAATCGTTCCCGCCCACGCCGGTCCAGGCCCTGTCTTTCGAGTAGTAATGCCCCCAGAGGTAGGCTTCGGCTTTGCGCAAGCGGCGGAGCTGCCAATCGTCGTGGACGAGAATATCGACCAGGACGCGATGCTCGGGGAGCGCGGGCTGCCAGCGCTGGTGGTACTCTTCGGCGAGGTTGTCGAGCCCGGCGGGATCTTCGCCGGGGATGGTCTGGGATTCGGCGTCAATGCCGGACTTGAGGGCATTGAAGCGGGAGACGGCCTTGCCCTGGAGGGTACGCGGGCCGGTGGACTTCTGCGCGTTTTGTTGGTTGGCCTGTATTTGCTTGATAGACGACATACTCACTTCCAAGCTGAGAGTAGCAGGCGAGCGGGCTGAGGCCTGGTGGGCGATTGGCTTAAGTGGTTTTTTTTGAACGGGATAAAAAAACATAAGTTGGAGTGAACGCGTTTTGGCGGTATAGTGTTTCTCAGACATTGAGAAGCGAAGTTCCAGTTATTCGGATATTCGGGTGCAGTCCGCCGTAAAAAGGAGACGTGCGTGAAGAGTATTCTGATTGGCGCGGGCCTGGTCACGGCCACACTCGGCGCTTTCGCTGTTTTGCTGGCCGCTCAGGATCTTCCTCCGGTGGTGGATGGAAGCGACCACGGCGACCCGCCGTTTCTGATTGAAAGCGGGTGGAAGCCGTTGCTGAACGGCAGGAACCTCGATGGCTGGCAGCTCATCGATCCCGCCAAGAAGGGCCAGTGGGTGGTTACGAAAGGCGTGGTCTGGGGCGGTACGGCGAATCCCACCGTGCTGACGGCAACGCCTGGGGCGGGCGACCGCATCGTGAACACGGGCGTGGACCCCAAGGGAAACGCCTCCAACATATACACCACCGAGAAGTTCGGGGATATCGAGGTGTACGTCGAATTCATGGTCGCGGCGCACTCCAACTCCGGCTTTTTCCTGGCCGGGCTCTATGAGACGCAGATCTGGGATAGCTGGGGCTTCACGCCGCGCCTGGACACCGACCGGTGCGGCGCCATGTACCACTACGACAAAGGCCCCATCGACGGAATTGACGGCGGGATCGTCCCCAACGTGCGGGCGGATCGTCCTCCGGGGCAGTGGCAGTCCTTCCACTATTGGTTCCAGGCCCCGCGCTTCGACGCCTCGGGGAAGAGGAGCGCGCCGGCCAAGTTCCTGCGCGTCCTGCACAACGGCCAGTTGATTCACGAGAACGTGGAGCGGCTCGGCCCGACGGTGGCGTCCATGAAGATTCCGGAGGCCGCCACGAACCCGATTATGCTGCAAGGCGATCATGGCGCGGTGGCGTTCCGGAATATCTATGTGAGACCGCTGCGCCCGCTGCCGAATCCGCCGGCCCCGGCGCTGGAACCCACCCCGCAGGCCCCCGTGCCGGCAGGCGGCAGAGGCGGGCGTGGCGCGGCCCCGCCGGCCAAGCCGTGAAGAGCGCCCGCGGGCAATGCCGTTGAGGCTTCCGTAGCAGGGAGGAGATCCAGCTATGTCGCGAACGTCCCGAAGTCCCAGGGTATGGCGAGTAGTCCGCGTCTGCGGGCTGCTCGCCTGCGCCGCGCTGCCGGCGGTCGCGCAGACCAAGCCCATCCCGCAACTCGTCAGGAAAGGCGACAAGTTCACCTTCCTGGTGGATGGCAAGCCGTTCATCATGCTTGGCGGGCAGGTAGGCAACTTCAGCGCGCTCCCGGACCGCATGGAAGGCGCACGCGAGAGCTTCAGGGCCATGCACTTGAATACCGTGGAGTATCCGGTCTACTGGAACGTCATCGAGCCAGCAGAGGGCCGCTTCGATTTCTCGGGCTTCGACCAGATTCTCCGCGGCATCCGCGCGCAGGGCTTGCGCGCCGTCATCCTCTGGTTCGGCACGTGGAAGAACGGCGCCATGGATTGGGCCCCCAATTGGGTCAAGGCCGATCCGGCCCGCTTCCCGCGCGTCATCGGGCCGGGCGGCAAGCCCATCCGCGTCCTCTCGCCGCATTCCCGAGCCAACCTGGAAGCCGACCGGAAAGCCTACGTGGCGATGATGAGACACCTCCGCGAGATCGACGAGGCCGATCGCACCGTCATCATGGTTCAGGTGGAGAACGAACCGGGCCTGCTGGGCAGTCCGCGCGACTACTCGGCGGAATCGAACCGGCTGTTTGCCGGGCCGGTCCCCGAGAAGCTGGCGGCGTCCCTGAAGACGAAACCCGGCTCCTGGAAGGAGGTCTTTGGCCGTGAAGCCGAAGAGGCGTTTAGCGCCTACGCCGTGTCGGGCTACATCAACGAAGTCGCCGCCGCCGGAAAAGAGATCTACCCGCTGCCCACTTATGTAAACGTGTGGAACGGAGGGTACGGGACCAACGACAATTGGGAGCGCTACGACCGTCCGGGCGAGACGTATCCGAGCGGCGGCGCCGTGGCCCACATGCTGGACTTGTGGAAGGCGAATGCGCCGGCCATCGACGCGATCGCGTCCGACATCTACCACCAGTCGCCCATCACTTACTTGAAGATCCTCAACGCCTACCGCCGGCCCGACAATCCGCTGCTGATCGTGGAGACCGGCCGGGGCATCGCCTGCCGGGCCTTTTTCTACGCCATCGCGGACTACTCGGCCATCGGCTTCGGCCCATTCGGCGTGGATGGCGCGGGCGGCGGCCTGCGTCCCGATATGGCCGCCATCGCCGCCGATTTCCGGCTGTTCCAATCCACCATCCCGGTGATTGCGGAATTGCAGGGCACGCCGCATTTGAAAGCGGCCGTCGAAGAGACCGGAATCGGTGCGCGCAACCTGATTTTCGGCAAGTACGACGTGCTGGTCCGCTTTAATCCTCCGGGCAGGGCCCCCGCCGGAACCATCGCCCAGCCCGCGGCAGCCGCGCCCGCCGAACCTTCCGCGCGGGTGATGGTCGCCGAACTGGGGCTGGACGAGTTCCTCGTCATGGGCTTCGATTCCTCGGTCGAGTGGCGGCCCGCGCAGGGCTCGGACTATACCGCGGCCCAATTCCTCGAAGTGGGGGAGGGCGTCTACGAGAACGGCGTCTGGAAACAGACCGTAGCCGGGAGCACGTCGCAGGGCGACTATGCGGGTCCCACGGTGAGGCTTCCCGCGCAGGGCGCCCTGATGCGGGTCAAGCTGATGCAGTATTGAACGACATTGAGAAAAGGAGATTGCTCTAATGGATTCGAATGATACGACCAAAGGCGCGCTGTCACGGCGCGCCGCCATCGCCGCCAGCCTTGCGCCGCTCGTGGTCCCGCGTCACGTGCTGGGAGGGCAGGGTTATCAGGCCCCCAGCGACAAGCTCGCCATCGCTTGCGTGGGCGTCGCCGGCATGGGGAGGAACTACCTCAACGGCTGCAAGGACGAAGCCGTCGTCGCCTTGTGCGACCTCGATTTCGACTTTGCCGCTCCGGTTTTCAAGGCCTACCCATCCGCCCGGACCTATCGCGACTTCCGGCAGATGTTCGACAAGGAGCAGAAGAATTTCGACGCCCTGATTGTAGCCACCCCCGACCATTGGCACTCCCACCTGGTGCTGGCCGGCCTGGCCATGAACAAACACATCTACTGCGCCAAGCCGATCACTCATACCGTCGCCGAGGCCAGAAGGGTCAAAGCGGCGTGCCTGGCGTCAAAGGTCACCACCAAGGCCAGCATTCAGGATTCCCGCACCAGCTGCGCGCGGGCCACCACCGAGCTTTTGCTGACCGGCGCCATCGGCCCGATTCACGAGGTCCACATCTGGACGCCCACCTATAGCCCGAGCGGCCTGGCGAGACCCGAGGCGCAGACGCCGCCGGAAGGCATGAACTGGGACGAGTGGTGCGGACCCTCGCCCGCGCGGCCGTATCACAAGACCTATCACTACGGCAATTGGCGGCCATGGTGGGACTTCGGGACGGGGACCATCGGCGACTTCGGTTGCCACACGCTCCAGATGTTCCACGACGAGCTGGAGATGGGCGCTCCGGATTGGGTGGCCGGCGTGGGGAGCCAGGCTTTTTCGCTGGCCGGCCGCGTGGATAATTCCGAGTGCATGAGCATCGCCAACACCGTCCAGTGGCACATCCCGGCTCGCGGCGCGAAGCCGGCGATGATGGCGTTCTTCTACGACGGCGGACTGACGCCGCCGCGGCCGGAGAGCATGCCGCCGGAGGTTTCCATGCCGGGCAGCGGCATCATGTTCGTGGGCGAAAAGGGCGTGCAGATCTCGGCGTTCTACGGCGGCAACCCATGGCTGCCGTTCGGCGCGCAGCCCCGGCCCGGCCAGCAGGTGCGCGGCTTGCCCGGCGGCTGGCTCCTGCCGGAAGCCCGCTTCAAGGATTTCCAGCAGCCTCCGGCGACTCTGCCGCGTTGCGAGAAGCCCGATCATTACCTCGAGTGGGTGCGCATGTGCAAGGCCGGCAAGAAGTCGATCACGCCCATCGAATTTGCTTGTGGCCTGACGGAGTTCGCAGTGTTGGGAACGACGGCTCTGCGCCGCTACGCGCTGCCCGTTGCGCCGTCCCCTGGCGGGCGCGGGAACAGAGAGGCGAAAGTCCTGGCGTGGGACACAAAAGCCATGCGATTCACCAACGACGAGGCGGCGAATGGGCTGGTGGATACGGTGTACCGGAAGGAGTGGGATTACAAGGCGTAGGGACAACAATAGGGCGTTGAGGGGGAATTGCGCTTTCGCCTGCCGGCTGAGATTTCTATACGCGATATCCGAAGAATCGTAGGCCGGCGTCGGAGTTGTTGTTTCTGATCGGATACTGGTCAGGATAGTACCATCCGAGCAGTTCCTGTACGCTCGATGTGCCGAAGAACTTCAGTGCGTCGTTGCACTCTTGCATTCGGTGCTCTTCCTTGCCCGTGCCGTGGAGGAGTATCTTCCAGGCTTTTCGAATTGTCCCGACATCATTATTGGCCGGGTTGAGGAATTTGTGTCTGATGAGCCGGTGAGCGTGCATGCAGTTCAGGCAGTCAACTGCTTCTCGAACCTCGTCGCGGCCCAGTTCGTCGATGCGATCCTTTGCGAGCAGCTTTCGGATGACTTGGGAATGTCGCTGCCGCCAATCTTGATCGTGCGAGGTGCGAACCCAAGCGGCGAATTCTGGTGCCCATTTGCCAATTTCTGCCGTGCGCTCTGCCTTCGTCAGTGCTCGGGGATCGCGTTTGTCGTAGAACACTCGTGCAGGCGTGCCCTCCGCTTCGTGGAACAGATAGTTGAGGAACGCGTCCGTCTCAAGAAATAGTGGGTCGTTGGGCCATAGGCGCTGCACGGCGGAGTACTCCTGTGCCAGTTCTTTGTAGTGCTCGAGAAACTTGCGATAGCTGGCGAAGTCCCGCGCAGTTTTGCCTGCTGCTGCGAAGAGGCTGTCCGATGGTTTCTGAGGGAGGTCCCACAGCACCGGCAGCGCAGTGCCTTCGGACTCCTGTGCGAATTCCGAAGTGCTCTCCTTCCATTCAGTAACGGCATCTATGGAAACTTCGGTGGCGTCCGTCTCCCGCCACGTTTTGACCATTGCGATGAGGTCACTCGACTCTGTTTTTCCCAGCAAAATGCCAACTTCCCGACGCTTCGTGAATGCCGTGTCGGTCAGGTTTGCGGACGTCACGATTGCCTGATCGTCAATGATGTAGATCTTGGCATGTACGCCCCGTATGGTGCGGACAGGGCCGCGGTCGAGTAGTCGCAGTAGCGTGCCCCGATTGACGTTAGTGGGATCATCAGTGTCCGTGATGACCTGCAGTAGGACGGTACTGGCCAGCCACCAATTAGCGCCCAGGAGAGCACTGACGGCCGGCCACCGTCCAATGTAGGGCGAGACGATCCAGACGCGACGCTTGGCGTTGTCCGACAGCTCGCGAAGTCTGAATCCGAGTTTAGCTCCGTGAAGGATTTCCATTGCACCGCCTCATGTTTATAGCTCTCAGGATATCCCAGTATCCCTTTTCGATGGGCTCCGGCCGGATGGTCCGGTACGCGGACACTGTCCCCAGACAGCCTTGTGGCAAGCGTCCGACCGGCTTCGGAGGCAACGTCGCCTTCCAGAAGGCCGGGCGTCCGCGCGAGCAGCCCCGCGCGCGCCCACGTTGCCGCCGACCTGTACTCCGCGACGGGCCGGGGGCCTACGCGCGCTTCGCTTCGCGGCGGATCCCCTCGGCAATCCACATCCGGAGCTGCGTCTAGTAGCCTACCGACTTCGCAGCCGCGATGTGCTTCGCCGCGGCCCTGTGCGCATAATGAGGTGTGGGCGAGTCTGTTCTGGTGCGGGTATTGCGGGGCTCGTCGGACGCCGGCATCCGATTCGACGACCTCCGCGCGCTTCTCCGCCGGCTCGGCTTCGCGGAGCGAATCAAGGGCAGCCACCATATCTTTACACGGGAGGGCGTCGACGAGATTCTCAACTTGCAGCCGCGGGGATCTACGGCGAAACCGTACCAGGTCAAACAAGTACGCCGAGTGCTGGTTCAATATAGACTGGCGGAAGAGGGGCAATGACGAAGTACGAGATTATTCTCTATTGGAGCAGCGAAGACGATGCGTTTATCGCCGAGGCGCCGGAGCTGGCCGGCTGCGCGGCGGATGGCGCTACACGCCAGGAGGCGCTCGCCAACATCGAGGTGGTCATCGCCGAGTGGTTGGAGACAGCCCGGGAGCTTGGGCGCTCGATCCCCCAGCCGAAGGGGCGACTTTTGTTTGCGTGAGGGGGCGGCGGCCGGGCGCATTTTGTCGGGCGCGCTTCCCTTCGCGCCGGATTCCCTTGGCAATCCACATCCGGAGCTGCGTCTGGCGCCCTACCGGCTTTGCAGCCGCGATGTGCTTCGCCGCGGCGTCCGCCGGCGGGCTCCCCATCACGCTTCGGTCGCTCAATCCCAACATCGAGCTCGAAAGGGTCGCCGCGGTCCGCTCGGGATCGGGCTTGTTTCCTCGAACACCCTGGGCTAGCATCGTGTGCATACCCGTGGCTCGCAAGAGACAGCGCAGGTCTAAGCTCGGCTTGGCGAGCGCCGATGCGACTGCCTTCCTGTCCCCCGCCCTGGCCGGCGCCTCCCACGGCGGAATGCCGCCGCCCCGATTCCTTGTGCGAAGGGCCGTTGTCGGCAGCAATCGGCTCAGCCTGGTTTCAGAGCGCCGTTTCCCACATGGAGGGTTTGGCGCGCACTTTTCCGAACGGCGTTCGCGTCAACTCGGGAGCAAACCGATTCCCGCCGCACCGAACCCGCAACCCCGCCCCGGTCAGCAGGTGCGCGGTCTGCCCGGCGGCTGGCTCCTGCCGGAAGCCCGTTTCAAGGATTTCCAACAGCCCCCGGCGACTCTGCCGCGTTGCGAGAAGCCCGCGTGCCGAACCTTCGTGAAACCGAGCTATGTTTTTGTTCGAAAGGCGCGCTGGGGTCGCGAAGGCAAGGGCAAGAGCGGTGGCGTGCGGATCATCTACTACTACTGGCTCCGCGACGGCGAAGTCTATATGCTGTCGATCTACGCCAAGAACGAGCAGGCGGACATGGACGCGGCCGACAAGAAAGCCGCCCGGAAGTTTGTGGAGACGCTGAGAAATGCCAAGGGCAAGAACTAAGACTGTGGGTAATGCGCAGAGACTCTCGCGAGTGGGTAAGGACGTGGTCGCCGGGCTGAAAGAAGCCATCGCTCACGCGCGGGGCGAGATCTCTCTTCCTACCCGCGAATACCAAGTTCCTGGGCCAGTGGACGTGCGCGCCATCCGCGCCCGTTCCGGCCTCTCGCAATCCGAGTTCGCGCGCGAGTACGGCTTCAGCGTCCGAACGTTGCAGGAATGGGAGTCGGGAGGGGCCAAGCCGCCGAGCGCCGCGCGCGCATATCTTACAGTGATCGACCGGAACCCCAAAGCTGTTCGGGCAGCCCTTCAAAACAAGACAGCGGCCTGACGTTGGAGGCCGGCTGGAATCGAGATGCTGACCACCGAGCTCCACGCGCCCGTGACGGACGCCACGGGACTTGATGGGCGATACGACATGTCGCTCTTCTGGGTATCCGCGCCCTGGTGAACCACAAGAGCAACGGCTTCTAACAGTCCGCGCCGCCAATCGCCGGGTCTTTTTCCTGCCCGGAGGGTTGTTCTCGCGGGCGCGCCGTTATTTGGACAGCCAGATCAAAAGCACGATCACGGCCACAGCCACGGCCGCGATCCCAATCAGCATGGGCCGCCCCAGTCCGGCTGGTTTGGCGGCGGGCGCGGGCGCGGGCGGCGGCGCTTTGGCCAGCGTCACCGTGGCGGCCGCCGCCTGGCCGGCCCCGCCCCGCCGAACGACAATCTCCTCCTGCGATGGGATCAACCGCTGGCGGATGGCGCGCAAATCGGCCGCGAACTCGTCCATGTACCAGTAGCGCTCGCTGCGCGCCTTGGCCAGGGATTTCTCAAACACCCAGCCGAACTCGCTGGGCAGCCGGGGATCGGCGGCGTGCGGAGAAAGCGGAGTCTCGTGCAGGATGGCCTGCATCGTGCGGTCCATGGTGGGCCGCTCGAAAGGGCGGGCGCCGGTCAGCATCTCGTACAAAAGGACCCCCAGGGCCCAGATGTCCGTC
>CAIRXZ010000054.1 GCA_903882645.1 uncultured Acidobacteriia bacterium
CTGCGCTACGCCCTAAACGCTCGGCCTACGGCCTCGCAGGGCTTCGCTTCGGGAGCCGCCAGAACAATGGGAAGAGAACCAGCAAAAGGGACATTTCTAATGTGTTAAGACAGGGGACATTTTAAACGAGGCTTGACACTCTGCGCTCTCAGGTCTTGACTTTCCGGGTCCCTCTTTGCCTTTCCTCCGCGCCTCCGCGTCTCCGCGTCAAATACTCGGTTCCCTACTCCCCAGGCTCGAATCGATACCCGATATCCCGGATCGTCTGAATGTACACGGGCTCCCGCGGGTCCGGCTCGATTTTGGCGCGTAGCGTGGCCACGCACCGGTCGATGCTGCGCGGCGTGACGATCACGGAATTGCCCCAGACCGCATCCAGAATCGCATCGCGCGCGAGCGCGCATCCCCGCCGCGACACGAAGTACTCCAGCAGCTTGAATTCCTTGGCCGTCAATTCGATTTCCGCCCCGCCGCGGAACAGCTTGTGCGCGGCGAGGTCCAGTTCGCAATCACCGAACCGGAAGGCGGCGGCCGGTTTCGTCCGGCTGCGCCTCAGGAACGCATTGGCGCGGGCGACCAACTCGCCAAGGCGAAACGGCTTGGCGATGTAGTCGTCGGCGCCAAGGTTCAGGCCCAGAATGATGTCCTCCTCGCGGTCCTTCGCGGTCAGCATGAGGATCGGCATTTCAAGCCCGCGCTCCCGAACGGCGCGGCAAATCTCGTACCCGTTGACGCGCGGCAGCATGATGTCGAGCAGGATCAGGTCGGGGCTTCTCGATAGCGCCAGATCCAGCCCAGTCGCTCCATCCGGCGCCGTCAGGACCTCGTACCCCTTGGAAGCAAACGTGTCCTTGAGGCCGCGCAACAAAGCCGGCTCGTCTTCTACGATCAATATCCGTGCGCTCATATGCCAGTGGGGCAGGCCTCCTGGCCTGCCTTCTTCCTCTGCCCCCTCTGCGCCCGAACTCCGGGAAGACCCCAGTCCCGACTCACGAACCGAACCCTTTCGAACGGTTTTCTCTGCGCCTCGGCGTCTCGGCGGTGGATTCTTCGTTTCCTCCGCGTCTCCGCGTCAAATGCTCCCTGGCACGGCAGCACAACCTGAAAAGCGCTGCCCTCTCCCGGCTTGCTGCTCACCCGCACCCGCCCGCCGTGCGCCCTCACGATGAAGTCCACGATGCTCAATCCCAGGCCGCAGCCTCCCGCCTCGCGCGCCAGCCTTTGGTCCACCTGATAGAACCGGCGGAAGATGCGCTTCTGCTCGCGCGGCGCGATGCCGATGCCGTTATCTTCCACCGCGAAGACCACGCGGCCGTCCTGCTGGAATGCCTTGAGGCCGATATGCTTCTCGCCCGGCGTGTACTTGAAGGCGTTGTCCAACAGGTTCAAGAGCGCGGTCACCAGCGCATCCCGGTCGGCCCGCACTGCGGGGAGGCCGGCGTCCACGCTTACCTCGAAGCGGCAATCGGGAGCGCGCATGCGCTTGGGCGCGGCATCGAGCGCTGCCTGCACCACGGCCTCCGGTGGCGTGGCGCGGAATTCGAACTTCTGCCGGTTTCGCTCCAGCCGCGAGAACGTCAGAAAACTCTCGATCAGCCGGCTCAGCCGGACGTTCTCGCCCGCTATCAACTCCAGGTATTCGCGCGTCTTCTCCTCATCGGGCCGCTCGTCGGCCAGCAGCGCGTCCACCAGCAGCCGCATGGAAGAGAGCGGCGTCTTCAGCTCGTGCGAAACCGCCGCCACCAGGTCGGTTTTCAAGCGCGCCAGCCGCCACTGCCGGCGCAAGGCCTGGCCGGCGGCCAGCGCCGTGATCGCGACCACGGCGATGGCCAGCGATCCGATCCACACATACGAGATCGTCCGCTGCCGCGCGGCCACATCCACCATCCCGCTGCCCGAAAACGAGAGCGAGATCTGCCATCCAGGCAGCCTCGATCCCGCCGCGAGCGATTCGTCGGAGGAGGTTGGCGCGCCTCCCGGAGGCGTAAGCGCGAGCGCCGCGTTCAAACTGCTGGAAAGCCCGCGCATAGCGCCGATTACGGCCGCTGCGCGATAGAGCGCGATAATCCGCCCGCCCGGCGCCGTCAGCTTCCAGACATCCGGCAAGCCGCTCACCTCCAAGGCCGGCTCGCCGGCTCGTGCCCGCCCCGCTTCCAGAAAACGCGCCGCCAATTGCTCGGCGGCGTAGGTCGAAAAGTCCAACCCGGGCACAAGCGACCGCAGCTCCTCCATTAGGAACAGGCGCTGGGCGGAGGGCATGGGTGGGGAGTAAGCCAAAACCATGTCTACGAGCCGATCCGCCGTTGTGGGGCAGCTTGGTAAGCTGCGGGCCGATTGGGTATCGGCCCGTGCGGCGGTTGGCAACCGCCGCGCAGGATTCCATCCTGCCCCACAACTCAGCCGAATCGCCAACAGTAATTCATCCGCCGCGATCAGCCGGCCGCTCGCATCCACGCCGCGCATCAAACGCCCGCCTCCGAAGTTCTCTTGGATGGCTCGCAACGCAGCGGTCTTGTCGCCGCTACGCGCCAGGCAGCGGATCTGCGCCTGGGCCGCGCGCGCCGCCAGCGACACGTCCGTTTCCTTCTTCGCGATGGCGGCATAAGCCTCCGCGGCGGTGTGGGGATCGGTCCAGCTTTCGAGCGTCCGTGCCGCCATCCAGTCCGGCCGATTCAACGTCGGGTCGGGCGCAACAGGCGTGGCGAGCGTGGGGTAAGCGGGCGATCCGTCCCGGTTCAGGCAAACCGCGGAATCCGCGAGGCCGCGCTCCACCAGCCGCGCGAAGATGGCCGGCGCGGCCCCCTCGCGCGCCTCCCGTTCCAGGTCCGCCGCGCGCTGTTCCCAATACGATTCCATGCGGTCCCGCACCAGCTTCAACTGCCCGCGATAAGCCTCCGCCAGCTGCCTCCGCGACGCGTCCCGCTGGTTGTCAACAGCCACATTCATGAACCAGAGGACGCACGCAGTCGGCGCGAGCACGCCGATGAGCAGGAGAACCGGTACCAGCCACCGCCCTCTATCGCCGCCCGCGCCGAGTTGCCGATTCCCCAGTCTCACGCCGCGCCTTTCAGGGAAGCTTGACCGTGTTAAGGATCTGATCGAGCCTCCACCGCCAGACCGCAATATCCGATACAAACCTGGTCGTGACCTTGAGCAGCGTGTTCTCCGTCTGGATCCAGACGATGTAATACGTGGTCTTCATGTGGTCCGGGCCATCCACCGCACGATCCGCCAGACAACTTAGAGCCTGCTGACCCCCGATCAGGAGCGTCTGGACGCCATTGCCCCGCACATCGAAGGTCCCTGGCACTCTGACATTGCCGCTGAACTCCGCGGAGCGCGCGCGCAGCTCCCGCTGAAACGCCTGCTGTAAGGACTGTGGTATGTCCGCCGATGGGGTATAGACTTTCGTGGCTTCCACCGAGATGCTGCAGTTGTTCGACATGCAAACCACGCCATCGGTGTAATGGCCCCTGGACGCATGAGGGATCACTGTCAATCCAGCCGCCTTGAAAGGAGCCAGCGCCACCTGCGCCAAATCCTCCCCAACCCACATCGCCGCCACCTCCGCTACCGCGTTCCCGGACTGGAACTTCACGAGCTTCCGGGATGCGTCGACGTCGAACCAAAACGTCTGTCCGATGGCGCCGAACACGACCTTGTAGCAATTGTATTTGCCGGCGGATGTCTGCACCGCTTCGATTCCGGTGACGGCGAGGTCGAGCTTCTTTGGCGTGGCCTGCCCCACGGCGAACGGCAGCGAAGTCAATGTCGTCTTGTATCCCACCGCCAGTGGCAAGCGGCGCATCAGGAAAACCGACGCCTGAATGTCGATCAGCGGCCCGATCAGTGCCGTTGCCGCCGGGTCGCCCATCTCGTCGTTGGACGCCAATACAGGGTCCGCGGTACGCCCACCCGGCATCGGAATGGGCTGCATCGTATCGCGGTCCACCTCCAGCATGACGCTTCGCTTGGTTTTCGCGGTGTTGAGTTCCCACATCAAGACTGCGCCCTTAGGGTTAGGCTTGTTGGGGCCGCCGTCGCCCGGGTCTGGTTCCACCGAATAGAACAGTGTCTCGCCGGTCGAAGCGCCATCCCGCTTGATGTTCAGTTGGACCGTCTCCCGCTCGCCCCACGGCGCGGGCAGAAACGTTTCGCCGCCGCCCATTGCCTTATGGGCTTTGTTCAGGAGGTCGGGCTGGTCCGGGAAGTTCCTTTCCAGGGCCTGAATCTCCTTGGCAGCGCCGGTCCGGTCGCCCTTTTGCAGCAGGCACAGCACAAGCTGGTACTGCGCCTGGGCCGCCAGCAGTTTGTTGGTGGATGGGGAAGCGACAACCTGGCGGAAGATCGCGATGGCTCCGTCGAGGTCGCCTACGGTTTCCTGTGCGTGTATTCCTTGCTGGAGAAGATCCGCGGCGGACTGGGCGCTGCCCGGCCCTGCCAGAAGCAGCGTTGCCACGACCGCCGCGGCGAAATATCGAATGTTCATAAGATCAAGCTACAGCCCTGATGTTACCGAATTGTTACCTTGATGTCCTTTGTTCGCCACCGGGCGCCCGCTGGCGCTCACTGCCCCGTACCGAGCCGCGAACGTCAGAGAGCGGTTTCCGGGGGCTTAGCTGAAAGCTGAAAGCTCTTCCTGCTATAACGGAGGTCTTGGAATCATGTTCAATTGGAAGAAAGATCCGCATCGGCGCCTGAATCCGCTCACCGGGGATTGGGTGCTGGTCTCGCCGCACCGCACCAGGCGGCCCTGGCAAGGCCAGGTGGAACCCGCGGCCGCGCCCGTCCAGCCCGAGTACGACCCGAAGTGTTACCTCTGCCCCGGCAATTCGCGCGCGGGCGGCAAGCGCAATCCCGCCTACCGCTCCACCTTCGTCTTCGAAAACGACTTCGCCGCTCTCAAGCCCGGCACGCCGGTCCACGCCTCCAACCGCGGCGGCTTGCTGATCGCCGAATCCGAGCCGGGCATCTGCCGGGTGCTGTGCTTCTCTCCCAAGCACAATCTGACCATCGCCAACATGAAGCCGCCGGACCTGCGCAAGGTGGTGGACGCCTGGGTCGGGCAGTACCTCGACCTGGCCGCCAATCCCGGCATCGGCTACGTGCAGATTTTCGAGAACCGCGGCGCCATGATGGGAGCGAGCAACCCGCATCCCCACTGCCAGATCTGGGCCAACCGCACCCCGCCAAACGAGGTCGCCAGGGAGCAGGCAAGCCAGGCGGCCTGGCTCGAACGGCGCGGGCGTTGTCTCCTGTGCGAGTACGCCGAAATCGAAAGCGCCAAGGGCGTCCGCGTGGTGGAAGAGAACCCCGGCTTCCTGGCGTTGGTCCCGTTCTGGGCCGTCTGGCCATTCGAGATCATGCTGATTTCCAAGCGCCATCTTTCCGCCATCGACCGGCTTTCCGGCGCCGGACGGAGCCAACTGGCGGACATTCTGCTGCGCGTGACCGCCCGCTACGACCGCCTCTTCCAGGTTTCCTTCCCCTACACGATGGGCTTCCACCAGCGGCCCACCGATGGCGCCGAGCACCCCGAGTGGCACCTGCACGCGCACTTCTACCCGCCCCTGCTGCGCTCCGCGACGGTGCGCAAGTTCATGGTCGGCTACGAAATGCTGGCCGCGCCCCAGCGCGACATCACCCCCGAAGCCGCCGCCGCGCGCCTGCGCGCGCTATAACGAGGGTATCCTGAGGGTGCTATGGAACTGAAACTCGTGCCGCTGGAGATTCCCGGGGACGGGAACCTGATTCTCGGCCAGACCCATTTCATCAAGTCCGTCGAAGACCTCTACGAGGCCATGGTGAATGCCGTCCCGCAAATGAAGTTCGGAATCGCGTTCAACGAGGCGTCGGGCGTCTGTCTGACGCGCGTGGACGGCAACGACGAAGACCTGAAAAGCCTCGCCGCGCGCAACGCCGCGGCGCTGGCTGCGGGCCACATCTTCGTGGTGGCCCTGCGCGCGGGCTTCCCCATCAACGTGCTCGGCCGCATCAAGGACGTGCCCGAGGTCTGCTCCATCTTTTGCGCCACCGCCAACCCGGCGCAGGCGGTGGTTGCGGAAAGCGAACAGGGCCGCGGCGTGCTGGGCGTGATCGATGGTTTTCCGCCGAAGGGCGTGGAGAACGCCGAAGAGGCCGAGGCGCGCCGCGCCTTCCTGAGAAGAATCGGCTACAAGCGCTGAGTGGGGCGGGCCTCCTGGCCTGCCTTCTTGCCGCTTACCGCGCCAGGTCGATGCCCAGCTTCTTGAGTTCCTCGGCGTAGTAGCGCCGCTGCAGGAGGTCCCACTCCTCGCTGCCCTCGGGAATGTCGCGCTTCTGCGAGCGGACCTTATCCCTCGAGAAGCGGTCCACCTTTTCCTCGGCCACCAGCAGCTCGGTCATGAAGCGGAGGATCTCCAGGCGCACGGCGTTGGTGTCCTTGTTCTTGAGCCGCAGCTCGCGGCTCCTGCGGTACATCTCGACCAGGCTGTGGGAAATCTGGGTGACCTTGTCGCGCGAGAGCTTCATGTGGTCGCCGGTGTCGCGGCCGGAGGCGCGCACCACCTTGCGCTGCGAGATCAGGGTGTTTTTGATGCGCCGGAACATCTCCTGATAGCTCACGCTCTCGCGGCGCATGTAGTCGCTGTACTGGCTGAGGAGGTCCCGCACCTCGTCGTTTAGTTGGTCTTCCACGGCCAGCTCGGCGTTAATCACTTCGGCCGTTTTCGCCGCAACCACGTCGGGCTGGGTGGTTTCGATGACCCCGGAGGTCAGTCTCGCGACGAGTTGTCGTGACAGGTAGGCGACGAATTCTCTGGCAAGCAGCATTATCGGGCGCGAAACAAGTAGTGTACCATCCTGGCTCAATCGTAGACGTAGTGCAGGACCTTCTTCAGGTCCTCCCAGGCTTCCCGTTTGGCGTCCTGGTTGTAGGGCCGCAGCAGGTAGGAGGGGTGGTAGGTCACCATCACCGGAACGTCCTTCCACTGAAACCACTTGCCGCGCATCTTGGTGACGCCCTCCTTGTGGCCGGTGAGGGCCCGCGCGGCCGTGCCGCCGAGCGCGCAAATGGCCTTGGGTCCGATCGCCAGAAGCTGGCGGTGCAGAAACTGCCCGCAGATTTCCATTTCATCCGCCTCCGGAGCGCGGTTTCCCGGCGGCCGGCATTTCACCACGTTGCAGATGTAGACATCGGCGCGGGTGAGCGGGATGCCTTCCTTCCTGGCGGTGTTCTCGATCATCTGGGTGAGCAGTTGGCCGGCGCGGCCGACGAACGGGATGCCCTGCTCGTCCTCATCCGCGCCCGGTCCTTCCCCCACGAAGACCAGCGGGGCGCGGCCGTTGCCCACCCCAAACACCAGCTTGTGGCGTCCTTCGTGCAAGCGGCAGCGCTTGCAGTCTCCAATGTCGGAAAGGATTTCCGGAAGCAAGTGGGGCGGGCCTCCCGGCCCGCCTTCTGCGGCAGACTCCGGGGGCGCGGCGGCTTTGCCCTCGCCGGCCCGCCGGTACAGCGTACCAATCCCGAGGTCCCGGTAGTACTCCAGGTATTGCCGAAGCCGTTCAGCGTCCATGAGCGGCATAAAGCGCCAGCCGGAGCTTGAGCGCCTCGTCGAGCACGCGGTCCGCGATCTCGCGCTTGGGGGCGCGCGGGAGCGAGATCGTCTCGCCCGTGCGCATCACGAGCACGGCCTCGTTTTCGTCCGATTCGAACCCGGTTTCGCCGCCGACAAGGTTGCCGACCACCATGTCGCAATTCTTGGACTCGAGCTTGCGGCGGGCTTCCTGCTCCACGTTCTGCGTCTCGGCGGCGAAACCGATCAGCAGGCGGTCGCCCTTATTGCGGCCCAGTTCGGCCAGGATGTCGGGCGTGGGGTCGAGTTCTAGGGTAATCCGCGCGGCGGTCTTTTTGACTTTGTGGTCCGGCACTTTGCTCAGGTGAAAATCGGCGACCGCCGCCGCCTTGATCACGATGCCGGCCGGCTCCAGGTTCTCGAGCACCTTCTCGCGCATCTCGGCCGCGGTGCGCACGGAAACGACCTCGACGCCGCGCGGAGGCGCCAGGCGCACCGGCCCCGAGATCAGGATCGCGCGCGCGCCGCGGGCCGCGGCCGCTTCCGCCAGCGCGTAGCCCATCTTGCCGCTCGAGCGGTTGGAAATGTAGCGCACCGGGTCGAGCGGCTCCTGAGTAGGCCCGGCGGTAATCAAAACGGTTTCGCCATCCAGATCGCGGCGCTTCGAAAGCTCACGGCCGATGGCGGCCGCGATGGTTTCCAGACCGGCCAGCCGGCCCGGGCCGGTCATCCCGCAAGCGAGGTATCCGCTTTCCGGATCGACGATGCGGTGGCCGCGTTTGCGCAGCGTCTCCAGGTTGGCCTGGGTGGCGGCGTGCATCCACATATTGACGTTCATGGCGGGCGCAATCACCACCGGGCCGGTGAAAGCCAGGTACAGCGTGGTCAGGAAATCGCCGGCCAGGCCGTGCGCCAGTTTGGCGATCAAATCCCCGGTGGCGGGCGCGATGACGAGCAAGTCGTGGCCCTGAGCGACCGAGATGTGCTCGATGGCGCTCTCGATGGCGAACATGTCCGTCAGCGTCTTCTGTCCGGTGAGGGCGGCGAAGGTCAGAGGACGGACGAACTCCTGCGCCGCGTCCGTCATGATTACGCGCACCTGGTGGCCCTCCTGCATGAGCAGGCGCGCCAACTCCGCGGCCTTGTAGGCCGCGATCCCGCCGCCGACGCCGAGGAGGATTCTCACAGCACGGCTTCGGGTTCCATCTCGACCGGCGCTTCGCCGGTGAGGCTGTACTTCACCAGGCCGCGCCGCACTTCCTCGACGGCGATGACCGTGGGCTTCTTGGAGGAAGTGGGCAGCACGGGACGCGCGCCGGCCTGCAATTGCCGGGCCCGCTTGGCGGCCACAATGATGAAGCGGTAGGTACTCTGCTCGGCATCGTCGGGGATGGTGCAGTGAATGTTGTTCCGGGGGGGAGCTTTGTCAGCCATAAATCTTCAGCGCCTTTTCAAACTTCAAACGTATCCAGAATGGGCCGGATCTGGTCCTCAATCCTGGTCCGCCGCACTCTCTCCGCCCGCACGATGGCGGTCAGGAGGGCGTCGGACCGGGCCAGGTCCCGATTGATCAGGACGTAATCGTAATCCTTGTATCTCCGGATTTCTTCGGCCGCGTCCCGCAGCCGCCGGGCGATCACCTCGCCGGAATCCTCGCCCCGGGCGCGCAAGCGTTGCTCGAGGACCTCACGCGAGGGGGCTAGGACAAAAATCGTGACAGCTTCGGGAATCCGGCTCTTCAATTGTCGCGCACCTTGCACGTCTATGTCGAGTACCAAGTCCTTGCCCCCGGCCCGGGCCTGTTCGAGAACGCCCTGGTGCGTCCCGTAATAATTGCCGAACACTTCGGCCCATTCCAGAAACTCGTTGCGGGCGATCATGGCCTGGAAATCCTCACGGGAGACGAAGTGGTAGCTCAGGCCATCCACCTCATGGCCGCGCGGCGGGCGGGTGGTGTAGGAGACGGAGAACATGAGTCCGGCATCGCTCGAGAGCAGGCGCGACACCAGCGTGGACTTGCCGGAGCCCGAAGGGGCGGAAACGATGAAAATAGCCATCGGCTTTCAGAAAAACAGCCATCAGCTTTCAGCCATCGGCCATCAGCCAAACCTCAGCGGCGCGGCGCGAAGCGCCGCCGCCAAAGCTGACGGCTGAAGGCTGATGGCTGAAGGCTTTTCTCATTCCAGGTTCAACGATTGCTCCCGGATCTTCTCAATCTCCGATTTGGCGGCCAGGGCCAGCTCGGTCATGGTCAGGCCCAGGTCGCCCAGGCCGCCGGTCTTCGACAAGACGGTGTTGGCTTCGCGGTTCATTTCCTGGAGCAGAAAATCCAGGCGTTTGCCGGCCTCGCCATCGCCCGCGAGCAACTCTTCGAGATGCGCGGCGTGAGTCCGCAGGCGGACCAATTCCTCGGCGATGTCGCTGCGATCGGCCAGCAGGGCGGCTTCCTGCGCCAGGCGTTGCGGCTCGATGGCGGCGCCCGCGAGCAACTCCGCAAGCTTCTCTTTCAGGCGCCGGTGGAAGGCCTCCACCGCCCCGGCGCGGATCTCTTCCATGCGGGCCACCAGCCCGCAAAGGCCGCCGCAGCGCCGCAGTATCTCTTCGGCGGTGGCCGCGCCCTCGCGCTCCCGGCCCTGGTTCAGGAGGGCGAGAGCTTCCGCGGCGGCTTCGAGCACGGCTTTGGCCACATCTTCGCCGAGATCCTCCGGCTCCCCGGCGGGGCTCAGCATCCCGGGGACGCGGAGGGCGGAGTTGAGGTCCGGCCGCTCTCCTTCGAACCCGTACAATGCGGCCGCTTCGGGGAAAGCGCGCATGTAAGCGTCGAGCAGCGCGCGATTCAGGGCCGGCGCGCCGGGCCCGCCAGTCCGCTCGACGGAGACGTGGACCTGGACGTGGCCGCGCGCGAGACCGTTCTTGAGCGCCGCGCGAAGTTCGCCCTCCATGGGGTCCAGCTCCGAGGGCATGCGGAACTGCAAGTCCAGGCCGCGATGATTCACGCTCTTGAGACTGAAGAGGACTTCGCCCCGCGCGAAGGGCTTCTTCACGCGGGCGAACCCCGTCATGCTGCGCACGCTCACAAGTCCACCACCGTTCCGGCATGCTCGAACTGGAGCTCGTGCAGCCTCTGATAAATGCCGCCCTGTCCGATCAACTCCTCGTGCGTCCCGACCTCCCGGACGCTTCCGTTTTCGAGAACCACGATCTTGTCCGCGCGGCGAATCGTGGAAAGCCGGTGCGCGATGACGATTACCGTGCGATGCTCCATGAGGTTGGCGAGGGCCTTCTGCACGAGCATCTCGGATTCGGTGTCCAGATGGGACGTGGCCTCGTCCAGGATGAGGATGGGGGCGTTCTTGAGCAAGGCGCGGGCGATAGCCAGCCGCTGGCGCTGCCCCCCGCTGAGCTTGACGCCGCGGTCGCCGACCACGGTCTCATAGCCTTGTGGCAGCGCCATGATGAAATCGTGCGCCAGGGCCGTTTCGGCGGCACTGCGAATGGCCTCGCGCGGCGTGCCGGGCCGGCCGTAGGCGATGTTGTTGGCCACCGTGTCGTTGAACAGGAAGGTATCCTGCGCGACGATGCCGATGAGCGCCCGCAGGGATGCCAGAGAGGCGTCGCGCACATCGATGCCATCGATCTTGACGGCGCCGGCGGTGACGTCGTAGAACCTCGGCGCCAGGTTCGCCAAAGTGGTCTTCCCCGCCCCGCTCGGCCCGACCAGCGCCACCACCTCGCCCGCCTTCACTTCGAGATCGAGGCCGCGAACCTGGAAGCCGTTGGGGACGCCCGGGTAGCAGAAGGAGACATTCTCGTAGACCACGGCGCCGCGGAATCCGGTGAGCTTGGGAGCGTTCGGCTTGTCGACGATTTCCTCGATGTGATCGAGGTGCTCGAAGACTCTCTGCGACGCGCCGAGGGCCTGCTCGAAGATGTTGTGGATGCCCACCAGGCGCTTGACCGGCTCGTAGAGCATCAACAGAGCGATGACGAAGCTGGTGAAGTCGCCGGCGGTCAGCGTGCCGAGTTTGATCTGGCTGCGGGCGTAGGTCAGCAGCAGCACGATGGTGATGGCGGCGAACATCTCGATGAGGGGCGAAGCGAGAGCCTGCTGCAGCACGTAGCGGACGTTGGTCTTGAGCAGCTTGTGCGCGGCGTCGCGGAACCGGCGGGATTCGTAACCTTCCGCGCCGAATGCCTTCACTACCATGTGGCCGCTGATGGTCTCCTGCAGGATCTGCGTCAACTCCGCCTGCTTCTCCTGGGTGCGGCGGCTGGTGCGCCGGATGCGGCGGCCGATGCGGGTGGTGGGAATGACGACGAACGGCAGCACGGTGAGACTGACAAGCGCCAGCTTCCAATCGTTGCTCATCACCACGAAAGCCAGCGCGATGGCGCTGAACAGTTGGCGGAGCAGGTCCGCCAGAATCTGCGACGTGGCCACCTGGACCTTGTCGACGTCGTTCATGATGGACGACATGAGCCGCCCGGTCGAGTGCGTCTCGAAGAACTCGGCGCCCTGCTTCAGCACCTTCTCGAAGACGGTGTTCCGCAGGTCCGTGACGGCGGAGTATCCGGCGTAGCTGATCAGGTAGTTGCCAACGTAATCGCAGATGCCCTTGGTGAGGAAGACCACCAGGATGGCGAACGCCACCATGGTCCACACGTTGCCGATTTGAGAAGGAACGAACTGGTCGAGATAGATCTGATGGTGAAGGACGGGGTGCGGGAACAAAGGCACGCGGGTATTCGGCGCGCGGGGATTGAGAACACGGTCGAAGATGGGCCGGATCAACAGCGCCATCATGCCCTGGGTGGCCCCCGCCACGGCCATGAGGACCACCGACCCCGCAAGATGCGCCCAATAGCGGCGCCCATACGAAAGCAGGCGCAGCAATTGCCTCATGCGGCCACCTTCAAGCGGGCGAGCGCGCCGAGGACTTGGGTTACTTCCACCGCGGCGATCCCGCCGGGGGCGCGCACAACCTCCGCGGGCGCGCGCCAGGGACCCCAAATGGCCGGATCGGCGGGGCCGAAGATCACCACCGAAGGCACGCCGAGCGCAGCCGCCAAGTGGGCGGGGCCGGAATCGTTCCCCACGAACAAGGTGGAGGCGGCCAGCAGCGGCTTGATTTCCGAAAGCGGCGCGCCGGCGACGACGCGCCAGGCGCGGAAGGGCGAGAGGTCGTCCGAGGCTGCGCCGATGAAGACGGAATCGAGGCCGGAGGCGCGCAGATGTTCGGCGACTTGAATGAAACCATCGGCGCGCCAGGTTTTCGCGGGAGTCGCGGCAGTGGGATGGATCACGGCGTAGGGGCTGGGCGGCGGGGAAGAAGAGGGCAGGCCAGGAGGCCTGCCCCACCGGGCGCGCGGGATCTCGCAGACGGGCGCGCCGAGGTAGAACATGGCGCTGGCCAGATGCTCGGCGGTGTGGACGGCGCGGTCCACGGCGAGGATTTCCTGGGCGCGGGGGATGCGCAGGTTATAGACGAACTGGTAGCGGAAGTGGCCAAAGCCGGCGCGGCAACGGGCCCCGGACAGTGCCGTCAGCCAGGCGCTGCGCGATCCGCCGTGGAGGTTCAAGCAGAGATGCGGACGCCAGCGGCGCAAGGCGGCGAGGCGCGGCGCGAGAAGCTCGTCGACGCAGGGGTTGCCTTCGAAGACGCCGCGGAAACGGTCCTCCACCATCACAGCCACGCGCAGATCCGGACGCGACCACCTGAGGATGTCGAGCGCGGGGGTGGTGAGCACGCAGTCCCCGAGCGAACGGAGCCGGACAACGGCGACCCGGCCCTCCGGCGGCAGACTCTCCAGAACGGAACCCACGCGGCGCCTATTCTTCGATCTTCGCCTCGTCGACCAGCATGACGGGGATATCGTCGCGAACCGGGTAGACGCGATGGCACGCGACGCACTTCAGGCCGCTTTGATCGGGCTTCAGTTCCACGGTCTCCTTGCACACGGGGCACACGAGAATGTCTAGCAGATCCTTGCTGATGGCCATTTATAGATACTCAGTTTAGCAGGAGTGGACGGAGGGACACGGGTGGTTGCGCGAGAGTGGTTGCGCGAGAGTGGCCAAGCACGCAACCTGAAGGGTACGCGGGCCGGTAGACTTTTGCGCGTTGAGGCGGTTGGCCTCGATTTGATTGAGTGTAGCCATAACTTTCCTAACTCGACGGTAGCAGGGAGACACGCGCGGGCCGGGCGGGGCAAGAGTGTAAGTGTTGTGTTAACAATGAGATAAAAACTTCAAGTTGTTGTGAACGGCGGTAATTGCGCCGCACTACACCAGCGGGAAGGAGCGCCGCTATGCAAGATGAAGGCCGTTAAACCGATCCGCCGGATTGCGCATTGGGAGCGCCGCCGCGCATACTCAGACTATGCCCGGCCTGCTCTATCTTGTCGCCACGCCCATCGGGAACCTGGAGGACATCACCTTCCGCGCGGTGCGGGTGTTGAAAGAGGCCGGCC
>CAIRXZ010000055.1 GCA_903882645.1 uncultured Acidobacteriia bacterium
AGGCCGTGGCGCATGGCGTTCTGAGCGGAGCGTTGTTTGCCTTCGGCCGTGACGGGGCCGTGGGAGCGGGCGCCATTGGCGCGGGCGGATTCGATTTTGCGGAGTGACGACATAGTTCTCTACTCCAGGATAGAACGGGGGCGTGCGGGGGCTATAGTTAAGTGCTTTGTTTTGATAGTAAAATTAATAAAAGTACTTGTGAACGGATTTCTTGGGGCGCCTCTCGCGATGGCCGCACGGAAGCGCTTCTCGACGGCAGCGTTGAAAGCGGGCACCCGGCCTCACAAAGTAATATCATGAGCTTTCGGTCCCATTCTCAATTAGATGCAGAGGCCGCAGCCCACCTATGGCCAAGCTCGAAGATCTCACGCGCGGCGCCGCCGTCAAGGGAATCCTGCCGGATTGCCTCGTCACGGTAATTGACGTCAAGTGGTACGGTTCGGCCGCAATCGAGCTCACCTACAAAGACCCCGCCGGGAAGCCAAGCGTCGTGCTCCTTTACCGGGACCGCGAGCCCACCATGGAAATCGGCGAGACCGGTCGGCCATGGAGCTTCGACGGTGACGGGAAGCTGTTTCGGCTGGTCTCTGAGGCGCACCGGATCAACCTGGCCCATCTCTTCGATCCGCTCCTCGCCATCCATACCTCGATGGTCGATCCCCTGCCGCACCAGATCACTGCCGTCTACGGCGAGATGCTGCCGCGACAGCCGCTCCGGTTCCTCCTGGCGGATGACCCAGGCGCCGGCAAGACGATCATGGCCGGTCTGCTCATCAAGGAACTGCTGATCCGCGGCGACCTGCACCGCTGCATGATCGTATGCCCCGGCAATCTCGCTGAGCAGTGGCAGGACGAACTCTACCAACGATTTCAGCTCCCCTTCGAAATCCTGACGAACGACAAACTCGAATCGGCCCGGACCGGCAATTGGTTCGCCGAGAATCACCTGGCCATCTGCCGTCTGGACAAACTGAGCCGTAACGAGGACGTCCAGGCAAAGCTCGCTAACACCGATTGGGACCTTGTGGTTTGCGACGAAGCCCACAAGATGTCGGCCACCTTCTTTGGCAACGAGGTCAAGTACACCAAGCGCTACCGCCTCGGCCAGCTCCTCGGCCAGCTTACGCGGCATCTGCTGCTCATGACGGCGACGCCGCATAACGGCAAACCGGAAGACTTCCAGCTATTCCTGGCGCTCCTGGATAGCGACCGTTTCGAGGGCCGGTCGCGCGACGGCGTGCATACCGTCGATGCCTCCGACCTGATGCGCCGGCTGGTGAAGGAGCAACTCCTCAAGTTCGACGGAACGCCGCTGTTCCCCGAGCGGCGGGCATACACGGTCGGCTATAAGCTCTCCGACGCCGAAGCCGCCCTGTACAAGAGCGTTACGGATTATGTCCGCGAGGAATTCAATCGGGCCGATGCGCTGGATAACGAAGGCCGCAAGGGAACGGTCGGATTCGCGCTGACCATCCTGCAGCGGCGGCTGGCGTCTTCGCCCGAGGCGATCCTGCAATCCCTGCGGCGCCGCCGTGAACGGCTGGAACGGCGCCTGCGCGAAGAACAGATCCTCAAACGTGGAGCGGCCCTTCAGGACGACGACCAGCGCTTGCCCAGTCTCACCGAAGAAGACATCGACGATCTGGACGACGCGCCCGACGCGGAGGTTGAGGAGACCGAAGAGACGGTCGTCGATCAGGCTACGGCGGCGCGCACCATCGCCGAACTCCAGGCCGAAATCGAGATCCTGAAGAACCTGGAAGGATTGGCTCTGAAGGTCCGCCGCAGTGGAACAGACAAGAAACGGGAGGAGCTTTCTTCCCTTCTCCAGAACCACGCCGAAATGTTCGATGCGCATGGCCATCGGCGGAAGATGGTCATCTTCAGCGAGCACCGCGACACGTTGAACTATCTGACCGATCGGCTCCGCGCGCTTCTCGGCGCTCCCGAGGCGCTCGTCACGGTTCACGGCGGGATGGGCCGCGAGGAGCGGGCAAAGGCCCAGGAGGCGTTCAGACAGGACAAAGACGTTCTCATCCTGCTGGCCACCGACGCCGCCGGCGAGGGCATCAACCTACAGCGCGCGCACCTGATGGTCAACTATGACCTGCCTTGGAACCCGAACCGTCTGGAGCAGCGGTTCGGCCGCATTCACCGCATCGGGCAGACCGAAGTATGCCATCTCTGGAACCTGCTGGCGGAAGAGACGCGCGAAGGTGACGTGTACAAGCGCCTGCTCGAAAAGATCGAGTTGGAGCGGGAGGCGCTTGGCGGTGGGGTCTTCGATATCCTGGGCCAGCTCTTCCGCGAGCAACGGCTTCGCGACCTGCTCATCGAGGCGATCCGGTACGGCGACCGGCCCGAGGTCAAAGCCCGCCTCCATCAGATCGTCGACAACCTGACCGACCGCAAGCACTGTCAGGAGCTTCTCGAAGAACGTGCCCTGGCCAACGACAGCATGGATGCCTCCCAGGTCCAGAGAATCCGGGAAGACATGGAGCGCGCCGAAGCACGGCGCCTCCAGCCGCACTTCATTGAATCGTTTTTTTTGGAGGCATTCCGGATTCTGGGTGGTTCCATCAAGGAACGGGAACCACGCCGCTTCGAGATCACCCACGTGCCCGCCCTGATCCGCCAGCGAGACCGTCTGATCGGCGCCGGCGAGCCCGTCCTGGGTAAGTATGAACGGATCACCTTCGAGAAGTCCCTCTGCGCGGTTCCCGGCCAGCCGCTGGCCACCTTCGTCTGTCCGGGCCAGCCACTTCTCGGCGCAACCATCGATCTCATCCTGGAGCGGAATCGCGACCTCTTGAAGCGCGGCACGGTCCTGGTAGACCCCGACGACCCTGGCGAAGCAGTCCGCGCGCTCTTCTACCTGGAGCACACCATCCAGGACGGCCGCACCGACAAGGCCGGCAACCGCCGCGTGGTCTCCCGGCAACTGCAGTTCGTTGAGACGGATTCCACCGGCTCCACCAGGAACGCCGGATACGCCCCGTACCTGGACTATCGGCCGGCGACGCATGAAGAGGGGGCCAGCCTGGCTGCGACGTTCGAGTCCCAAGCGTGGCTAAAGAGCGATCTCGAATCGGTAGTGGTTGGCCACGCGATTGCCAATCTGGTCCCGATTCACCTCGACGAAGTTCGAAAGCGCCGCGAGGACCTGGTGACCAGGACCATGGCCGCAGTCAAGGACCGGCTGACCAAAGAAATCACCTACTGGGATCATCGCGCCAACCAGCTTAAGGACCAGGAACTGGCCGGTAAAACCAATGCCAAGATCAACTCGGGGAAGGCCCGCCAGCGCGCTGATGAGTTGCAAGCGCGGCTTCAGCGAAGGATGGCAGAACTAGAGCTCGAACGCCAGATTTCGCCTCTGCCCCCGGTCGCCATCGGCGGCTCACTGGTCGTCCCCATAGGGCTTCTCAAGAGGTTGCTCCCGTCTCCGGCTCAGCCAGGTCATGCCGCCGCCGATGCCGTGTCGGCGGAAGCCCGCAAGCAGATGGAACTGCTCGCCATGCAGATGGTCATGGAAGCCGAGAAACACCTTGGTAACGAACCGCGGGACGTGAGCGGCGAAAAGTGCGGGTGGGACATCGAGTCTAAGGTTCCGGGCGCCGGCAAACTGCGGTTCATCGAGGTAAAAGGACGTGTCGCCGGCGCCCTCACGGTGACGGTCACACGGAATGAAATCCTCACGGCGTTAAACAAGCCGGACGACTTCATCCTGGCCGTCGGCCAAGTGGAGGACGGGCAGCAGAAGCTGGTCTACATCCGCAAGCCCTTTCAGCAGGAACCGGACTTCGCAGTGGAGAGCATCAACTACAACCTCCAGGAAATTCTCAGCCGCGGGGAGGCGCCCGCGTGAACGCGCCAAAGAAACTCTGGCAGAATGGCTGGCGGAACCGGAGGGCGGGAAGGACCTTTCGATTGCTCCGAATCCAAAAGAATGGGGCAATCGGCCACCATCCCGGAGCAATAGAGATTCGTAGGTGGTTGATTTTGATAGACTTTCCTTTGCGCCTTTTCCAGCACGTGGCGCAATGGACGGCCCAAACGGATAGGGAGAAGTTGATCGAAGTGACGCTGCTGCTAGAGGCGATCAGTAAGGAGTCGGCGCGGCAGAACTCAATTGTAGTTTGACGCGGAGATAGGCGATGCTAACGAAACTCACCATCCGAAACTTTAAGAGGTTCGACGAGGTGGAGATCCCTCTGGCGAACCCCGTCGTTTTCATCGGGCCCAATAACTCTGGCAAGACATCCGCGCTTCAGGCTCTCGCTCTTTGGGAGTTGGGCTTGCGCCGGTGGAAGGAGAAGAGGAGCGAGCGTGGGGCTCCGCGCAAACGGATGGGGGTCACTATCAATCGGCGCGACCTGCTGATGGTCCCTGCTCCATCCGCGAATCTCTTGTGGCGGGGGCTACATGTACGAAAAATGCAGAGGGTACAGGGGAAGTTGTCACAAACTCAGAACATCAATATCGAAATCCTGGTGGAAGGTAATACGGCGGGCAAGGACTGGCGGTGCGGCCTTGAGTTCGACTTCTCCAACGACGAGGCTTTCTTTTGCCGGCCCTTGCGGCTGGAGGACAAGAAAGACCCGTCGCGCATGCCTGTTCCGGATGCAGCTTACGAGGTTCAGGTTGCCTTCTTGCCTCCCATGTCCGGACTCGCCTCGAACGAGACGCGTCTGGATAGCGGCGCCATCAACGTCAGGCTTGGAGAAGGCCGCACGGCCGAGGTCCTTAGGAATCTCTGTTACCAACTTCTGGCCGATGAAACAGTGCCGAAGAAGTGGCCCCATCTGGTCGCCCAGATTCGCGACCTGTTCCAGGTTGAACTCGACGAGCCCGTCTATGTTGCCGAACGCGGCGAAATCCAGATGACCTACTGCGACTCGGCCAATGTTCGTTTGGACCTCTCCAGTTCAGGCCGTGGTCTTCAGCAGACTCTCCTGCTGCTGGCGCACCTCGCTCTCCACCCCGGCTCCGCGCTGCTGCTTGACGAGCCGGACGCGCATCTCGAACTTCTTCGTCAGCGGGACATCTATCAGATGCTGACGGAGTCAGCCAAACAGAACGATAGCCAGCTCATCATCGCGAGCCACTCCGAGGAGGTGCTGAATCAAGCTGCGGGAACCAGCGATGACAGCGTCGTAGCGTTCCTCGGCAAGCCACATCGCATTCCCGGAAACAGGGCAACTGCTGTTCGGCGTGCTCTTACTTCGGTCCGCTACGACCAATACTACCTTGCGGAGCAGAAAGGGTGGGTGCTGTATCTGGAAGATCAGACTGATCTCAGCATTCTCAAAGCCTTTGCGGAGAGGCTGAACCATCCCGCCAATGAAGCGCTACGCTCTCCTTTCCTCTATCCGGTTGGGAACCAACCCAACAAGGGACGCGAACATTTCAATGATCTGGTCGAGGCCAAGCCTGATCTTCAGGGCTTTCTCCTTGTGGACCAGGACGCTCAGGGTCTCCGAGATCGAGACAACCTGCAGGAACGGAAGTGGGAGCGGCGGGAAATTGAGAACTACATCTGCCAGCCCGAAACCTTGGAAGCCTTCGCGCGCGAGTTCGGTCAATCGAAGGCGGGCGGACCGCTGTTTGAGTCGTCCGCCGCCGAAAAGGCGGTTGACAGCATGAGGAAGGCTGTGTCGGATCGCGTTGCGCCAGCCGCTCTTCGTAATCCCCAGGATCCGTGGTGGAGCACAGTGAAGGCCAGTGACGAGTTCCTGGACCTGGTCTTCCCGGAATTCTACAAGCAGCTTGGACTCCGGCCCGACTTTCGCAAGGCCGACTATTTCCGCCTGGTTTCGCACATCCAGGAAGTGCTGATTTCGCCTGAGGTCGTCGGTGTTTTGGATGCCATCGACAACGTAGCCAAAAAGGCTCGGCCGGCTGCGGAGGAATCCGCTAGTCCGGCGCCAGAAGATCCGGAGATCCGGGGATCGGGAACCGACGCCAATGAAAAAGAAGCTGATTGAAGTCGCGTTGCCGCTGGAGGCGATCAATAGGGAGTCGGTGCGCCACCAAGGCCGGCCGCTGGTTTCCGGGCAAAGGAGACCGGGAGCAATCATGCCCCGTGCTAAAACGCAATTCCGCGCAATAAAAACGCAATTCAATGCGGCTGATCTTTTATTTTCTATGATATACGCCAGGACTAATACGCAATCGGCCGGGCCGCGGCGGAGCGCACGCTGGTTCCCATCGAACGCAACGCCCGGAGGCGCCGTTTAATGCCATTCCGCCCTTTGGCACAAAACCGGCACAAAACGGACGGCGAATCCGTCGTGTTTTCATGGACTTATATGCGCGCGACAAAAGACCTATTGGCTGCCCAATCGGTTCAAAACGGGATCAGGAGGTTTCTCCCCTCATGACGCCACATTCCGATCCGCCGTACGAACTTGAGGTCGCCCGTGCGGATATGGCTCTCGCCCTGAAGACTGTCGCCCGCGCGATCGGCAAACGCCCGGGTGGAGCGAGGTTACGTTTTGAGGATGGTCGCTTTGCTATCGAGATCGAAGGTATCGTGTCGGATATGCCAGCCAGCGGAACCTGGCCGCTCCCAGTATTTGTCCGCGGATCATGGGCGCGGAGACTGGCGAAGCGTATGCCCGCCGGCAACCCGATCCACTTGCGTGTCGATTCCGGAAGACTCCATACGAATCGATATTCAGAATCATGCGCGTGGACTCCGATTGAGCCGCTGCTACCTGCCGAGCCGCGCCCTCACCACTTCTCTGGAGCGCCGGCAATCGACGAAAACCTCTCGATTTTAGAGGCAACACGAATTCTAGAGCCGCTCCTCGTAAAGAGGTTGGATCTCGAAGCTATGGTTGCCGAAACGCGCGCGCGAGGGACCGCGTTGTGGTCCGAAGAAGAGAAGAAAATGACCGCGATCATAGCGAAGGCCTGGGTGCTGCTGGCGCCACTGGGCGTGGAAACGGCCGACATCCGCCGCCTGGTGGAGAAAGCCGTACGCAACGCTTGGAAGTGAACGGGAGAGAGATGAAGAAGAAACTCATCGAAGTCGCGCTGCCGCTGGAGGCGATCAATAAGGAGTCGGCGCGGGAGAAGTCGATCCGGCACGGGCACCCGTCGACATTGCATCTCTGGTGGGCGCGACGACCGCTGGCGACGTGCCGGGCGGTGCTGTTCGCTTCCCTGGTGGATGACCCCTCGTGCCTTCCCGAACAGTTTCCGACCGAAGCCGACCAGGACAAGGAGAGGCAGCGGCTTTTCCGCTTGATTGAGGAACTGGTGAAGTGGGATAACTCGAACAACCCGATAATCCTGAAAGCTGCGCACGACGAGATACTGAGGTCCACCGACGGCAACCCTCCTGCGATTTACGATCCCTTCTGCGGCGGCGGGTCGATTCCGCTCGAAGCGCAGCGACTGGGGCTGGAGGCGCACGGCAGCGACTTGAACCCGGTGGCGGTCCTCATCACGAAGGCTCTCATCGAGATCCCGCCGAAGTTCGCCGGTCAGCCGCCTGTGAATCCGGCCGCGAAAGGGAAGATGAGTGGGAAAGGCATGTGGACGGGTGCCCGTGGGCTTGCTGATGACGTTCGCTACTACGGTCAGTGGATGCGCGGCCAGGCGTTGGAGCGCATAGGGCACCTCTATCCGAAGGTGAAGCTTCCGAAGGAGAACGGCGGTGGAGAGGCAACGGTAATCGCATGGCTTTGGGCAAGAACGGTTGTCTGCCCGAATCCAGCTTGCGGCGTCCAGATGCCATTAGTGCGGTCGTTCGCACTTTCGACGAAGTCTGGCAAGCATGAATGGGTCGAGCCGGTCGTCGATCATATACATCGGGCGATTAGATTCGAGATCAAGACCGGCGAGGGCAACGCCCCGGAGGCTACTGTCAACCGGCGGGGAGCGCGATGCCTTGCCTGTGGGACCGCAGTTCCGCTTGACCACGTTCGGTCAGAGGGGCGCGCTGGACGCATGAGCAAGCAATTGATGGCGGTTGTCGCGCAAGGTCGCCGGGAGAGGTTCTACCTGCCTCCGATGGCCGAACATGAGGCGATTGCTGCCTCTGCTGAACCTTCGGGTGTGCCGGAGACCGACCTGCCCTTACAGGCTCTTGGTTTCCGAGTGCAGTTGTACGGCATGACCCATCACCGAGATCTTTTCACTCAGAGGCAGCTAGCGGCCTTAACCACCTTCAGCGACCTGGTTGGTGAGGCCCGTCGTAGACTGATCAGCGACGGAGCTTCTGAGGAGTACGCCACCGCCGTTGCTACATATCTGGGTATGGGGGTCAGTCGTCTCAGCGACATCTGCAACTCGCTTTGCATGTGGGAGAACACGAAGACGCAAGTGCGGCACTTGTTCACACGGCAAGCGATTTCGATGCTTTGGGATTTCGCCGAGGCCAACGTATTCGCGGATGCTGCGGGCGATTTTGGGGTTACGCTGGGCAACTTGGCAAAGGCAATCGAGGCTACACCCGCCAGGGGGAAGGGTGATGCTGCCCAACTTGATGCAACTACGCAATTGTCAGCAGGCCGAGTCTTCTCGACAGATCCTCCGTACTACGACAACATAGGCTACGCTGACTTGTCCGACTTCTTTTATGTCTGGCTCCGACGCAGCCTCAGTTCTGTATATCCCGATCTGTTCAGTACTCTCCTTGTGCCCAAAAAACAAGAACTCGTTGCTGCACCGGAGCGCTTTGGCGGAGACAAGGATGCGGCTCAGAGGTTCTTTGAAGAGGGTTCCGCGCTGGCATTCGGCGCAATGCGGCGGTCGCAGCACCCTGAGTTCCCCCTGACGGTCTACTACGCCTTCAAGCAGGCTGAGGATGAGGACGATGAAGATGGTGAGTCAGGGGTCGCGTCTACGGGTTGGGAAACGATGCTCGAGGGTCTCATGAAGGCCGGATTCCAGATAACGGCAACTTGGCCCGCGCGCAGTGAACTCGGAAATCGAATGCGTGGCCAGGGTAGCAACGCGCTTGCATCGTCCATCGTTCTTGCCTGCCGCGCGCGCCAGGACGCCGCGCCGATTACGACCCGAAAGGACTTTCTAGTGTCGCTGAAGAAGGAACTCCCGCGCGCACTGCGCAACCTGCAGAAGGGCAACATTGCCCCAGTCGATCTCGCACAGGCGGCCATTGGCCCCGGCATGGCCGTATTTTCCCGATATAAGAAGGTCCTCGAAACGGACGGCACCCCGATGCGCGTCAGAACAGCCCTGTCCCTTATCAATCAGGGGCTCGACGAGGTTCTCACCGAACTGGAGAGCGAGTTCGACCCCGATACGCGATGGGCGCTCGCGTGGTTTGAACAGCACCAGTTCGACGAGGGCCTGTACGGAGAGGCCGAAGTGCTGGCCACGGCGAAGGCACTGAGCATCTCGCACCTCGCGGAGGCGGGCATGGTTCACTCCCGCGCCGGCAAGGTCCGGCTGCTGCGTCGCGAAGAGCTTCCCGAAGACTGGGACCCGTCTGCCGTTGGCCGTCTCACGGTCTGGGAAGTCACCCAGCATCTGATCCGGTGCCTCGACCAAGAGGGCGAGAAGGAAACGGCGAATCTGAAAGCCAAGATCGGCGGGATGGCCGAAATCGCCCGCGATCTCGCCTATCGGCTCTACACGCTTTGCGAGCGCAAGGGCTGGGCGGAAGAGGCGGGCTATTACAACAGCCTTGTGGTGGCGTGGCCAGCGATCTCAGATGTACCGGAGTTGTTCCAGGTAATATAGGGGGCAAGGGTATTCAGCATGGTTATCACGAATCAGGCAGGAGATTCGGGGGCCGGGGCAGGAGCGAATGGCCGGGCGAGCGGCGAAGAGCTCTTCGTATGGCATGAACCAGAGATCGCCCGTAGCGGCGAGGAGGCATGACTATGGCGGTCTGGAATTGGAGTGGCGCCCGGTGGTGGAAGTTCGACCTTCACACTCACACACCTGCCTCTGAAGACTACGGCAAAGGGCCCCGCCAGGCTCAACTCGGACAGCGTACCCCAAGAGAGTGGCTCCTCGACTACATGAGAGCGGGGATTGATTGCCTCGCGGTCACAGACCACAACACGGGCGCGTGGATCGATCCACTCAAGACGGCGTTGACCGAGTTGAAGACCCAGCAGCCAGATGGGTTTCGGCCGATTTGCCTGTTCCCGGGCGTCGAGATCTCAGTCCATGGGGGGATACATGTGCTGGCGATCTTCGGCCCTTCGAAGACCACCTCGGACATTGACACATTGCTGGGCAGTACCGGGTTCCAGGGATCCAAGGGCAGCAGTGATTCGGTGACCACCAGGTCGTTCCCCGATGTGGTAGTTGAGATCCACAGGGCAGGAGGGATAGCGATCCCGGCCCACGTCGACAAGAAGAATGGACTTTTCGCGCTCCATGGAACGACCCTGGAACAGGCTCTTGACTGCCGGGAAATCATCGCCATGGAGGTCAGGGATCGGTCTTCAGCGAAGCCGGCGCAATACCACGAGAAACATCTCTCCTGGACGGAGGTGATCGGTTCAGACTCGCACCACCCTTCCGGCACTGCCGGCCAGCGATACCCCGGCAGCCATCTCACGTGGGTGAAGATGGCTCAACCCAACTTGGAAGGGCTTCGGCTCGCACTTCTTGATGGGATACTGTCGGTTCACTGCTGGGACGAGCAGGTTGGCGACCCGAACGCGCACGCGCCGCTCTTGATAGAGTCGATCGAGGTTTCGGAAGCACGGTATATGGGACACAAAGTGCCCTTCAGGGTAGACTTCAACCCCTGGCTCAACGCGGTGATTGGCGGGCGTGGGACCGGTAAGTCGACTCTGCTGGAGTTCCTCCGCATTGCATTGCGGCGGGAGGGGGAGATCCCCGAATCGCTGAAGAGCGACTTGGGGAAGTACCGGCGCGTCTACAATACCCGCAACGATGACGGACTCCTCACCCCCGAGTCCCGCTTCGTCGTGACGTACCGCAAGAACGGAACGCGGTATCGGGTCCAGTGGAACGAACGGGGAACCCTCAATCCCATCGAGGTCGAAGACGACGGCGGTAATTGGAGAGCTGAGCACGGTGAGGTGGCGCAGAGGTTCCCCGTTCGCGTCTATAGCCAGAAGCAGGTCTTCGAGCTGGCCAAAGCCCCGCTTGCACTCTTGAAGATCGTCGACGAAGCTCCCGGGGTTGACCGTCACTCCTGGGACGAACAATGGCGAGAGGTGGAAACCCGCTTCCTGTCACTCCGCGCCCAAGCGCGTGAGATCGAGGCGGGATTGGCGGAGGAGCCTCGCCTTCTGGGGGAACTGGAGGACACGAAACGCAAGCTAGCGGTTTTCGAGGGGGCGGGGCACGCCGCGGTGCTCAAAGCGTATCAGCGGCGCATACGCCAGCGGCGGGCGGTGGAGACCTGGCAGGAAGGGTGGGCCTCCACAGGCGATCGCGTCCGCGAGCTTGCGGAAGAACTGGCGCCCGATCCCTTGGACGCCGCGGTGTTCGAGGATGGCGATGACCCGGGCGCCGGTCTAATCGAGAAGTCCGGGGCTCCCCTGGCTGCACTGCGACGGGTCCGCGACAGGCTGGAAGAGCTGGCACGGGAGGCGGAGGATCTCGTGGCACAGTGGACCAAGAGTCGCGAAGAATCCGACTGGAAGCGAGCCGTGGACGCCGCCATCTCCGGTTATGAGGAACTCCGTCGGCGGCTCGCAGATGAGGGCGCCGGCGATCCTTCGACCTATGGGGAGCTGGTCCAACACCGGCATATGATCGAGGCCCGTCTCCAGGATTTCGAGAGCCGGAGAAAGCAGGTGGAATCGGTTCGCCGTGAATCCGATTCATGCCTCAAGAGCCTGCTGGCGTTGCGCCGCGAACTGACTGATCGCAGAACGACGTTCATAGGGAAAGTTCTGGCGAATAACAAGTACGTTCGGATTCAGGTGACACCATACGGCGCTCGTGAGACGGTGGAAGGCGAGATCCGAACTCTCATCCAGCGAGAGGGCGGCGGTTTCGAGAAGGACATTGATGGCCTCATAGGCGGTCTTCCTGTGGATTCCCCGGATGCGACCGCGTTCGAGCAGCGCCTTGGGGAGCTCAAGATGAAGCTCCGGGCGATCGCCAAGGGAAGTTACGGCGCTGATTTGCGCGATCAGCGGTTTGCCAGTCACCTCGCGAAGCTCCCGCCGGAGGCTTTCGATCGGCTGGACGCCTGGTTCCCGGAGGACACTCTTCACGTAAAGTACAGCACCGGGGCAGATGACGCCCCCTTCCGTTCCATTCACGAAGGATCGCCGGGGCAGAAGACCGCGGCGCTGCTGGCGTTCTTACTCTCGTACGGAGATGAGCCTATCGTCCTGGACCAACCGGAAGACGACCTCGACAATCACCTGATCTACGATTTAATTGTCGGGCAGGTTCGGAACATCAAGCGCTACCGGCAGGTGATCGTGGTGACCCACAATGCGAACATCGTCGTCAATGGCGACGCAGAACTAGTCGTGGCCCTGGCTACGCGAAACGGTGAGACGCAGAACGAGTGCGTTGGAAGTCTCCAGGAGAGGACGGTGAGGGAGACGATCTGCGCGGTAATGGAAGGGGGACGCGAGGCATTCGAGCGGCGCTACCGCCGCATCTCTTTGGAGGGCCGCAATGTTTGACAGCCCGGAGGAACTCTCACGGAAAATCCGTCTAGGCGAGGATACGTCCCTTGAGTGTAAGGCTGTCATCTTCAAAGGCCACCGGGTTTCAGAACCGGCTCGCGACGGCCTTGCCGATGAAATCGCGGCCATTGCCAACACCGCGGAAGGTGTCGTCGTCCTCGGGGTGGATGACAAGACCAAAGAGGTTCTCGGGGTCCCCGTGGCGGGATTCGACGTGCTCGAGCGTTTTGTCTTCGAGCTTTGCAGTGATAGCATCACTCCCCCCGTTCTCTTCCGGTCGTACCGGATGGAATTGCCTGACAGCACAGGCAACTTACGGCCTATCTTGAAGTTGGAGGTCCCTCGCAGTCTGTTTGTGCACAAGAGCCCAGGCGGCTACTTTCATCGCCAGGGAAGCTCTAAGAGGGAAATGCAGCCGGGTATGCTGGCACGGCTCTTTCAGCAGCGCAGCCAGGCACGACTGATTAGGTTCGACGAGCAAGCGGTCCCAGAAACCACCTTGGGCGATCTTGATGGGGACTTGCGGCGGCGGTTTCTCGGAGCGCACTCCACTGAAGAAGTCGCGACATTGCGCAAGATGAAGCTCCTGACCAGGGAGGAGGCTGGAAATGAGCGAGCGACGGTAGCTGGCATTCTCCTTTGCTCCCGCAGCCCGGAGCGCTGGCTGCCGGGCGCTTTTGTCGAGGCGGTCCGCTATCGTGGAGTGAAGCAGGATTCGAATTACCAAATCGATGCCAAGCGCATGTGCGGACCGCTGGACCAGCAGATACGGGAAGCAGTGACCTTTGCTCACCGGAACATGAGCGTGTATGCAACCAAGCAACCAGGAAGAGTGGAGATCCCTCAATACAGCATCCGGGCAGTGTTTGAAGCCGTCGTGAACGCAGTAGCCCATCGCGATTATTCCATTCACGGTTCGAAAATCCGCCTGTTCCTCTTTGACGACCGGCTCGAACTGTATTCGCCCGGACCCCTGCCCAACACGGTCACCATCGAGAGCATGGCGCTGCGCCAGTCCACACGAAACGAGCTGATCACAAGCCTGCTCGCCCGCTGCCCTGCTGAGGACCCTACCGGGGAGGTAGGGCGTCAGTTCTACATGGAAAAGCGGGGCGACGGCGTGCCAATCATCCTGGCGGAAAGTCGAAGGGTGTCTGGCCGCGACCCGGCCTACCGTCTCATTGATGATGCCGAGTTGCTACTGACGATACACGCGGCGACGGCTCTACAAGGTCGGGAAGAGAGAGGCTGATTCGCGCTGAAGCTGTATCGAAGGAGATTCACGAGCGGGATGAGGCTGGCGCTGAACGGTCCGCTGAGTCGTGGCAGCCGGTGGGAGTCCAAGCCGTCATCGGCCCAGGGATCGCCCGCGACCTCGCTTATCGGCTCTACACGGTCTGCGAGCGCAAGGGCTGGGCGGAAGAGGCAGGCTATTACAACAGCCTCGTGGTGGCGTGGCCATCCATTTCGCTACCGGAACTGTTTCAATAGGGGATGGAGCCCCTAGATGACGCGCGACGAAGCCATTGCGGAGATTACACGACGGCTGGTGGAGGCTTGCCAGCCGGTTCGCGTCTACCTGTTCGGGTCGGAGGCGCGCGGTGAGGCCGGTCCGGATAGCGACTTGGATTTTCTCGTCGTCGTTCCCGACGACGCCCCGGAAGAAGTGATGCGCGGCAGGCCCCTGCATCAGGCTATCCGCGGGATCGGCTATGCCGTGGACGTCATTCCGTGGCGGAAGACCGACTTCGAAGGACGGGCAGCCTATGTGGTCGCGTCGCTGCCAGCCACCGTGGTTCGCGAAGGGAGGCTCCTGTATGACGCCGAACGAGTGGCTGCTTGACGAAACTCGCAAATGGGTGCAACGCGCCCGGGGCGACTTGCGGGCGGCCGAGATGTGCGAAGCCGAACTGCCGGCCACCGCGCTCTTCCATTGCCAGCAAGCCGCGGAGAAGTACCTGAAGGCCTACTTGACCTGGCACCAAACGGCCTTCCGCAAGACGCACGAACTGCAAGAGCTGGCTGCGGCGTGCGCGCTGATCGATCCGGCCCTGCAATCCGCTCTCGACCCGGCCATGGCGCTATCGAAGTACGCCTGGCAATTCCGGTATCCGGGCGCCCCTTACGAGCCGGACGCGCAGGAAGCGGCGCTCGGCCGCGCCCTCGCCGAACAAGTGCGAGCGGATATCTCGAGCCGGTTACCACCAGCCACGTTAAGTTGAGGCGAATCTACCCATGGCCATCACGAATAGCGAACGAGTCGGCAAGGCTCTGGATGTCTTGAAAGACGGATTGCGCCCTTTCGTCGAGCGCGAGTTGAAGGCCACCTACAAGAACCGCTGGCTGGATACGGCCAAGCCGAGTTTCCCGAACTGGCAACAGCCAGGCAAGGACGGCGAGGGCCTGAACTGGGATAGCCAGGCCATCCTCCAGGTGATGTGCGACCTGTGGAACGACTGCTTCAAAAGGATACTCGGCCCATCGGAGAGGAACCTGGCCTTCGAGCTTCGCGACGTGCGCAATAAATGGGCGCACCAGAAGGCGTTTTCGACCGACGACGCCTATAGGGCCATCGACAGCGTGTCGCGCCTGCTAGCAGCGGTTTCGGCGCCGGAAGTCGAAGCGGTCGAACAGATGAAGGCCGAGATCCTTCGCGTCAAGTTCGATGAGCAGCTCAGGAGTCAGAAGCGGAAGGAATCGAGCATCGCGGTCGAAGGCAAACCAGCGTCGGGTTTGCGGCCGTGGCGGGAGATCATTACGCCCCATCCGGACGTCGCCTCCGGCCGGTTCCAGCAGGCGGAGTTCGCGGCCGACCTCTGGCAGGTCTTTCTGAAAGAGGGTTCGGAAGAATACCGGGACCCGGTGGAGTTCTACCGGCGCACGTTCATCACCGAAGGGATACAGAAGTTGCTCGCCAATGCCCTGCAGCGGCTGGCCGGGCAGGGGGGCGACCCGGTGGTCGAGTTACAGACCAACTTCGGCGGCGGCAAGACGCACTCGTTGCTGGCGCTCTGGCACCTGTTTGCCGGCGTGCCTGCGGGCCAGTTGCCAGGCCTGGAGACCGTGACGAAGATGGCCGGAGTTTCCCAGCCGCCCAAGGTCCGGCGGGCCGTTCTGGTGGGCAACCGCATGTCGCCGGCCGATGTTCACAAGAAGCCGGACGGAACGGTTGTTCGCACGCTGTGGGGTGAACTGGCGTGGCAGCTCGGCGGCAAAGAGGGCTACGCCATGGTACGCAGCGCGGACGAAAAGTCCGTCAGCCCAGGCGACTCGCTGCGGCTTCTGTTCAACAAATTCTCGCCATGCCTGATCCTGATCGACGAATGGGTGGCCTATGCGCGGCAGCTTTACAACAAGTCGGACCTGCCGGCTGGCGATTTCGACGCGCACTTCACATTCGCCCAAACTCTGAGCGAGTCAGCGAAACTCGCCGACAAGACCCTGCTGGTGGTCAGCATTCCCTCGTCGCAGAACGAGATCGGCGGCGAGGGTGGACAGGCGGCCCTCGAGCGGTTGAAGAACGTCATCGAGCGGGTCGAGACTTCGTGGCGCCCGGCCAGCGCCGAAGAGGGCTTTGAGATCGTTCGAAGACGGTTGTTCCAGCCAATCACCGATCCCGAGCTGTTCACGGCCCGCGACGCCGTAGTGCGGGCGTTTTCGGATGAGTACCGGAAGTTCGCGCAGGAGTTCCCGTCCGAGGCCGGCAAAGGCGAGTACGAACGCAGGATGAAGGCCGCGTACCCCATTCATCCGGAATTGTTCGACCGGCTGTACAACGACTGGTCGACTCTCGATAAGTTCCAGCGGACCCGCGGCGTTCTGCGCCTCATGTCCGCGGTGATTCACACCCTGTGGGAACGCGAGGACAAAGGCCTCATGATCTTGCCGGCGAGCGTGCCGGTGGACGCGCCTGCCGTCCAAAGCGAGCTCACTCGCTATCTGCCGCCAGTCTGGGACCCGATCATCGAGAAGGATATCGACGGGCCGAACTCGCTGCCTCTGAAAATCGACCGCGAAAACCCCATGCTGGGTCGCTATTCCGCGGCGCGCCGTGTGGCCCGCACGCTGTACCTTGGTTCCGCGCCGACTCAGGATGCGACGAAGAAGGGTTTGGAAGACCGCCAGATCAAGCTGGGCTGCGTCCAACCCGGCGAGACATCCGGGACGTTCGGAGATGCGCTGCGGAAACTGGCGGACCAGGCGACGTACCTCTACGTGGATGGGAGCCGCTACTGGTATGCCACGCAGCCGAGCGTGAACCGGCTGGCTGAAGAGCGGGCCGAACGGTATCACCCGGAGGACGTGACGGAAGAGATCCGGCGGCGGCTGGTGGAAGAGGCGAAGCACCGCGGGGACTTCTCCAAGGTTCATCCGTGCGCAGCCGGTTCCAGTGACGTTGTGGATGAGCCTGAGGCGAAATTGGTCATCCTGAACCCGGACTATCCGCACAGCGCAAAGACGGATTTGAGCGCGGGCCGGCAAGCGGCCGCCGAAATCCTCAATCGCGGTTCGGCGGGCCGGAACTGCGGCAACATGCTCGTCTTCCTGGCGGCCGACAAGACCCGGCTCGTCGACCTCGACAAGGCTGTCCGCTCTTACCTCGCCTGGCAGTCGATTAAGAACGAAACGGAATCTCTGAACCTGACGCCGTTTCAGGCCAACCAAGTAGAACAACGCATAACGAGTTCCGATCAGGCCGTAAAAGGGAGAATCCCGGAGACGTATGTCTGGCTCCTCGTGCCTGGGCAAAAGCGGCCGGAGCCAGGCCAGGCATTCCCCGCGGTCGAGTGGCAGGAGTTCAGGCTTCAGGGAGAGGAGTGGCTCGCAGAACGAGCGTCAAAGAAGCTGAGAAATAACCTTCTTTACACCAGCATGGCAGGGGTGGTCCTGCGCTTCGAAATCGACCAGGTGCCGCTGTGGCGCGGGAACCACGTCGGCGTGAAGCTGTTGGTGGATGACTTCGCCAAGTACCTCTATCTGCCGCGCGTCAAAAACGCCCAGGTGATTCTGGACGCGATCCAGGACGGAGTGGGCCGGCTCACCTGGTCGCAAGACACCTTCGCCTACGCGGACTACTACGACGCCACCGCCGACCGGTACCGTGGCCTCGAAGCCGGGCGCCGGCCGACTGTTCAGATGACCGCAAACAGCGTGGTGGTGAAGCCAGAGGTTGCCGCGGCCCAGATCGAGAAGGACTCCGCACCGGCAACGACAACAAGAACGGGTTCCGGCAACGGTGAGGGCACCGGAACGGGGACTGGCACGACAGGCAGCGGTAGTGCTGGAACAGGAGGAGAGACCGGCAAGGGGGCCGGAGACGGCGGCACGAAACCGAAGGCGCCGGTGTTGCGCCGTTTCCACGGTTCCGCCAAGATCGACGCCACCCGCCTCTCCCGCGACGTAGACCTGATCGCCAGTTCGGTGGTGCAGCACCTCGCCGGGCTGCTGGACGCCAAGGTGACCATCACGGTGGAGATCGAAGCCGAGATCCCCTCGGGCGCGCCGGACAACGTAGTTCGAACCGTGACGGAAAACTGCCGGACGCTGAAGTTCGACAATCAAGGGTTCGAGGAGAGCTAGCGGGGAGACGCGCCAGTGCGCAACGCGCAGCCCTTTGTACCGATCCGCCGGATTGCGCATTGGGAGCGCCGCCGCGCATACTCAGACTATGCCCGGCCTGCTCTATCTTGTCGCCACGCCCATCGGGAACCTGGAGGACATCACCTTCCGCGCGGTGCGGGTGTTGAAAGAGGCCGGCC
>CAIRXZ010000056.1 GCA_903882645.1 uncultured Acidobacteriia bacterium
ACCTGGCCGAGATCATGATGAACACCGCCGTCCGCGACGCGCTCAAGGGGACCAAGATCTGATGCGCGCCTTCACCTGGGACGACGCCGAAGAAATCGCCCTGGCCCTGCTCGCCAAGTTCCCCGCGCAGGACCCCCCTCCGCGTCCGTTTCACCGACCTCCGCGACTGGGTCGTCCACCTCGATGGCTTCGCCGGCGACCCCGCCTCCTCCTCCGAAAGCGCTCTCGAGTCCATCCAGATGGCCTGGTGGGAGGAGTGGAAGGAAGCCCACGCCGGGTAGCGCCGGCGGTCTTGCGTGTGCCCCAAAGGGGCTGATTCCCAGTGGGGGAAGGACCCACTCGAATAATTGATGGTTGAATTCGATAGCTGGCGGGCGGCCGGTCCTGGAAACGGGGCGGGCCGGAACCCCGCGACAAAGTCCACGTATGGTGGGCGAGCGATCTGGCAGGCCGTAACGCGTGTAAAGCTCGAGCAGGCCTCGAAAGCGGCAATGTGGACGCCGACCCGTCGCAAGACCGGGGAAGGCGGAACGAATCGGGAAGAACCCGGCGCGGGAGCGCGCCATTGCAGCAACCATTACGCACCGAGTCGGTCCACCGGGGTAGTGAGCACAGCATGCCAGAAAGGGAATCGAGCGTCAGTGGGGGAGGCCCGGGATGGTCGCGGAGTCGCGAACCGCGAACGCCGCCAGAAAGGGTGGCGGACCGTCTGGGCGTCGGAAAGGGCCAGAGGTACCGATGAAGCCGGGTAACTCCGGGGGAGGGAAGGGCCCTTGCTTCTGGTGTGTTTGTGAAGCGGGAAAGGACGGTGAGTGGCGATGAGCCTGGCAACGCCGGATAAGATCCGGGACCTGCGGATCAAACTGTATCGAAAGGCGAAGAAGGAGCCGGGATTCCGTTTTCATCAGCTCTACGACAAGGTATACCGCGAAGACATTCTGATCCACGCGTACATGCTGGCGAAGTCCAACCAGGGCGCGCCGGGAGTGGATGGGGAGAGCTTCGAGGCCATCGAGTCGAGGGGTCCAGCGGGACGGATGGAATGGTTGAACGGACTCGGGAAGGAACTGCACGACAAAACGTACCAGCCACAGCCCGTGCGGAGGGTGATGATCCCGAAGCCGGGGGGCGGAGAGCGGGCGCTCGGAATCCCGACCATTCGGGACCGGGTGGCGCAAACCGCCGCAAAGCTGATTTTGGAACCGATCTTCGAGGCGGACTTGGAGCCGAACGCTTACGGCTACCGTCCGAAGCGGAGTGCGCAGGATGCGATCCGGAAGGTGGATGAACTGCTGCATCAGGGCTACACGGACGTCGTCGACGCCGATCTGTCGAAATACTTCGACACCATTCCACACTCCGAACTCATGCCGTGCGTGGCTCGGAGGATCGTCGACAAGCACATGCTGCATTTGATCAAAATGTGGCTGAAAGTGCCGGTCGAGGAACGGGATGAGAAGGGGAAGAAGAGGCTAACGGGCGGGAAGGGCAATGATCGTGGCACCCCGCAAGGCGGTGTGATGACGGCCTGAACGCAAAAGGTAACTTCGAGTTTGAGCGAGTAGCCCCGTATCGAAAGCAGCAGGAGAACAAAAGAGGATGACAAAGTTCTTGACTCGTGACATAAACAGGCGTATATATATGACATATGGCCCGCGCCAGCGATGCCCGGAAAGCCGAACGGCTCAACCTGGCTCGCATCCTGCTGCGGAAACACGATCCCCTGCCCGAGGCCGCCGAACACCTGGCTCAGACCTGTTCCATCTCCAGGCGCCAGGCCTATCGCTACCTCGAGCAGGCACAGCATCTCAAACACCCAGTTCCGGTCGGCGCCGCCAAGGTGTCCTTCACAGTCAAACTCTCGCGCAGGCTGGCAGACAGACTCCGCGCCTACGCCGCTTCGACCGGATTGACCTTGAGCGAGATCGCCAGCCGTGCCTTGTCGGCGGTACTCCATCGCGGGGGAGGACGTGGCTGACCGGCCGGCGAGTCGGCAACGGACGCTACGGCTGGAGTATCAATTTGATCGGTTGTTGGCGGAGAAGCTGGTGCATGCCTATGAACTGCTCGTGCCCGGCCAGGTCCGGCCCACCGCCCGAGCCAGTGCTTGCCAGTCCGCCGACGATCAGGAGCTTGTGAACGATGAAACCGGCAGCGCTGTACGCGCGCGTGTCCTCGGACCGCCAGAAGGAGCATCACACGATCTCCAGCCAACTGGCGGCGCTGGTGGAGTATGCCGACAGCCATGGATATCTGGTTCCCGCCGAGTGGCGCTTCCAGGATGAAGGCTACAGCGGTGCCACTCTGCTGCGGCCCGGCCTGGAAGCGCTGCGCGATCTGGCGTCGGCGGGAGACATCCAGGCGGCCCTCGTCTACTCGCCTGACCGCCTCAGCCGCAAGTATGCCTACCAGGTCCTGCTGGCCGAGGAGTTGTCCCGCTGCGGCGTGGAACTGGTCTTCTTGAAGGCGCCTTCCAGTACGACGCCCGAAGACCAACTGGTGGTGCAGTTCCAGGGAATGATCGCCGAATACGAGCGCGCGCAGATTGCCGAGCGGTGTCGCCGCGGCAAGCGCCACCGTGCGCAGCAGGGATCGATCAGCGTATTGTCGGGCGCCCCATACGGCTACCGCTACGTGAAGAAGAGCGACACCGCGGCGGCATACTACGAAGTCCTCGAGTCCGAAGCCGCCATCGTGCGCCAGGTGTACGAGGCGTACACGCGGCAAGGTCTTAGCATCAGCGCGATTGCCCGCATGCTCAACGAACGTCGGATTCCGACCCGGACAGAAACGACGCGCTGGGAACGATCTACGGTGTGGGGACTGCTGCGCAACCCGGCATACCCGGGACGGGCGTGCTATGGCAAGACCGAAGTCCGTCCACGCCAGCGAATCACGCGACCGCTGCGGCAGCGCAACGGGCTGGCCAGCCGCGATAGCGCCAATCACGAACGGCCACGCCAGGACTGGATCGAGATCGCCGTTCCCGCCTTGGTCGGCGAGGAGACCTTCGCGCTGGCCCAAGAACAGTTGGAGCAGAACAAACGGCATTCGCCCCGGCGCACGATTGAGCCGACCTTGCTACAGGGGATGCTGGTTTGTGAGCGTTGCGGCTACGGGCTCTATCGCACCTCCACGCAAACCTCCGCACGCCGGCTCTACTACTACCGCTGTATTGGTTCCGATGCATATCGTCACCTCAAGGGAGCAGTCTGCGAAAACCCGCCCGTTCGTCAGGACCAGCTCGATGCCGTCGTCTGGACCGAAGTCGTGCGGCTGTTGGAGGATCCCAGGATCATTCAGGAGGAGTTGAACCGGCGCTTGGAGGCGGCCAGGAATGCCGATCCGCTGAAGCAGCGGCAAGAGCAGTTGCGGCGGGATCGTGCTCGGCTGGCGAAGGGCATGGACCGGCTGCTGATTGCCTATCAGGAAGGTCTGGTGAGTCTGGAGCAACTGCGCTGCCGAATGCCGGAGCTTCGCAAGCAGGACCAAGCCCTCCAGGCCGAATTGCAGTCGCTGGAAACGGTCGAAGGCGATCAAACCAGGTATCTGCGGCTGGTCGAGGCGCTTGCCGATTTTGGCGCCCGGCTGCGGGCGCGGGCAGACACGCTGGACGTGCCCGAGCGACAGAAGGTATTGCGACTGCTGGTGAAAGAGGTCCTCGTGGGCCGGGAAACGATCACCATCCGCCACTCGATTCGGATACCGGCTTCCGGGGTCGCTCCGAGTGGGGCGCCGCAACCGCCTCACGAACCTCGGCAGCCACCGGAGGCCCAGCCCGACCCATGTTACCTTTTGCGTTCAGGCCGTCATCAGCCCTCTGCTTGCGAACCTGTATATGAACCGGATGTTGAAGGGATGGCGTCAGACCGGGCGGGCGGAGCAGTTTCGGGCGCGCATCGTGAACTACGCGGACGACCTGGTGATTCTCAGTCGCGGCAAGGCGAGAGAGGCGCTGGGATGGTTGCGCGGGGCGCTGGAGCGGCTGGAGCTGACACTGAACGAGAAGAAGACGAGCCTCCGGAATGCGCGGCGGGAGCGATTCGACTTTCTAGGGTATACATTCGGGCCGCACTTCAGCGGGCGGACTGGCCGGGAGTATATCGGATACAGTCCATCGAGGAAGAGCGTGAGCCAGATGAGGCGGAGCGTGGGCGAGCACCTGGCGCCTGGGAACCACCGTCCATGGGAAGAAGTGCGGGACCGGCTGAATCAGAAACTGAGAGGCTGGGAAGCATACTTCGAACTGGGCAGTACGGCTCGGGCGTATCGGGCGATCGATGAGTACGTGGAAGAGCGGGTACGTTACTTTCTGAGACGGCGGCACAAGGTGTCCACGCAAGGCACCCGCCGGTTCTCCATGAACCAGGTGTATGGCATCTTGGGGGTGCTTCGCCTTCAAGGTCCGTTAAGCGTCGCCGCTTCGTGAGCCTGCGATGAAGCCAGTCGGAAAGCCGGATGCGGGAAATCCGCACGTCCGGTTTGATGAGCGGGGTTGGGAAACGGGACGACGCCCGGCGTCAGCACCCGCGCCCAACCTCGACTCTACCGCCGGTGCGTTCCAGTTCGGACTACCCCACCAGCGGCCAAGACCGCCGGCGCTACTACGGCTAACATGGAAGTTCATGGTCGATTGGAAGCAGGACCCTCATCGG
>CAIRXZ010000057.1 GCA_903882645.1 uncultured Acidobacteriia bacterium
ATCGCCCAAACTCAATCAGGCGCGTCTTGTCCGGGTGTAACTCCAGTCCGAATTCTCGCAGCCGCTCCCGCAGTTGCTCCAGGAATCGTTCCGCGTCCTCCCGGTGCTGGAATCCCAGTACGGCGTCGTCGGCGTAGCGCACGACGAGCATGTCGCCCCGCGCCACCTTCTCCCGCCATACCTTTACCCACACATCGAGCACATAATGCAGGTAGAGATTGGCTAGGATCGGCGAAATCAGCCTTCTGTTAGCCAACATCTACCTCGACCCGCTGGATAAGCACCTCGAGCAGCTTGGAATCGCCTTCGCTCGCTATGCCGACGACCTGGCGATTCTCGTAGAGAGCGAGGAGGCGGCCAAGGAGTCGTCCCGGCGCCTCGCCGATTTCCTGCGGGACGCTCTCCATCTGGAACTCAAGCCTGCGAAAACGTCCTATGTGCTGGTTTCGCAGGGGTTCGATTTCTTAGGGTTCCGGATCGCGGGCGGCGCGATCTCGGTCAAGGCCGAGCGGACACGGACGCTCCTTGATTACCTTGCGAACCTCATCAAGGAGTTAGGAGCATCGGCGGACTCCTGGGACAAGGCCAAGTGTTTGAACCGCATTAATTCCGTTGTGAGGGGGTGGCGCAACTACTTCCTGCTGCCGGGCGAACCCACGCTGGAGGCGCAGTTGAAGGAACTCGACCAGCGCGTCGAGCAAATCGCAGCCCTGCATCTGCCGGATTCCGTGCGAGAGAACCCCGCGTGGCTGTGCCACGAGCGGCTCTCGACGGTTCCGCACGACGACGATCCCGGCTACGAGGAAAACGCCGCGCCGCGGGCGCCGGATCCGGGGTACCCGGATGCCGTTCTTTCCGGGGATCCGGCGGGTTGCGCGCCGCGGGGCGAAGGGGATCCCGGCCCCCAGGGCAAGAGGCTGGCAACCGGCAAGAGCGCCGGGAACCCGGATGACGATGAGGAATCTGGTACGCCGCCCGTCGGCACTACCTTGGAAGATGGCGAGAGGCTGTATGTCCTGACCCACGGAACCTACGTGGCCGCCGACGGAGAGGAATTGATCCTCAAGAAGAACCGGGTGGAGGTCTATCGCCGTCCGATGGACAAGATCGGCTTGATATACCTTCAGGGCTTTGGCATCGGCGTATCGGTGGACGCGCAGGTGAAATTGGCGGGGCACGATGTTCCGGTAGTCTTCGCCCCCCCGCTGGGCAATCCCGTGGCGGTGGTCAACCCGATCGAGACCTCGCGTTCGTCGATACGGAGATTGCAGGCCATACGGCGCGACGAACCCGATGTCGTAAAGGCCGGGATGGCAATGATGGCGGCAAAGATCTCCAACCAGGCCGCGGTCCTGAAATACTTTGCTAAGTACCGGAAGCGGATCGACCCGGAGGCCGCCGGCTCGATGACGGAAACGGCCGGGAAAATGATCGGGCTATCGGATAGCATCTCGGGACTCGACCCCGGAGAGGCCAACATTCGCGCCGCGGCGCTGGGCTTCGAGGGACACGCCGCGGCCCTGTATTGGAGACAACTGGCGAAGCTCATCCCCGAGGGCTTCGGCTTCGGCGGCCGCATCACGCTTTCCGCGCGGGACCCGGTAAACCAGTGCCTCAACTACATCTACGGCATCCTCTACGGCGAGGTGTGGCGGGCGGTTGTCAGGGCGGGGCTGGATCCCTATTTCGGGCTTATCCACGGGTCCGTCCGGGATCAGGGCAGTCTCGTCTTCGACCTCATCGAGGAGTTCCGCGCTCCCTTCGGCGATAGAGTGGTCGTGGGAATGCTTGGAAGGGGATTCCGGCCGGAAATCGGAGTCCATGGTTTTCTGAGGACGAGGTCGAAACAGCAACTGGTCCGGTGCTTTACCAAGCGCTGGGGGAAATCCATGCCGCACCGGTCGCGGGCAGTGGCCCCGGTCGACCTGCTGGCCGCGCAAGCCAACAGCCTGGCTGCGGTCTTCCAACAGCAGCAGAGCTATCACCCCTACCGGATGCGGTGGTAGACCCCCTTGACATCGTCTAACCGTCGCGCCGCCCCCCCGATAATTCAGTCGGCTCTACCATACCCCCATTTCCGTTCACAAGTAATCTCTCATTGAAAACAAAGCGCTTAGCTGAACCACTGTGAAGGCCCTGTTGTATCCTGGAATCGGAGAAGCGTGTTTACACTACGACATGTCGAATCTTCGCCGGCCAATCGGTACATGGGCCGCCCGGAGGACTGCTTCCGCCGCTCCCCCGGAGGCGCCAAACGAACCCAATCCCATTTCCGGACAGTGGCGCCCCCGGAGATGCCAAACGAACCTAATCCCATTTCCGAACACTCCCGCCGCACGGCCCCGCTGAGATCCCCGCCCCCGGAATGCGCGACAATGCCCGGGAACCGTTCGACGGGCCTGGCCGCCACTGCGGGTATACTGAAAACAACCGTGATCGCCAGGCCGCTCGTTGCGTTTGGGTTGTGCTGCTGCTTCGCCTCCGGCGCGCTCGCGCTCGATCCGCGCAGGAGCCTGGCGCAATACTCGCGCACCGTCTGGACCGAGGCGCAGGGCCTCCCGCAGGATACCGTCCGCGCTATCGCGCAGACCGCCGACGGCTATCTGTGGCTGGCCACCGACGAGGGTCTGGCGCGCTACGACGGCTACGAATTCGCCGTCTTCAACAAGGCCAGCGGCGATCTCCCGGCCAATTCCATCACGTCGCTGGCGGCCGGGGCCGATGGTTCGCTTTGGATCGGGACCTCCAACGGACTGGCGCGGTTGAAGGAGAACCGGTTCCACACATATACCACCGGCGATGGCTTGCCGGACAATTCGATCGTCCACCTGTTCGCCGACCACGCGGGCACGCTTTGGGTGGTGGCCGGCGTTTCTCTGAGCCGCTTCCAGGACGGCAAGTTCAGCAACTTCGATCTGGGTCCGCAAGCGCCGATCGCGCCGGTACGCATCGTCGGCGAGGACCGGCGCCGGAACCTGTGGATCGCCGGCTACGCCGGCGTCGTGAAGCTGTCCGGCGGGAAGCTGACACAGGCCCTGCCGGCATCCTTCCTCGACGGAAACGCGGTCAACGCCATCCTGGCCGACCGCCACGACAACATCTGGGTCGGCGGCAGCCTGGGCCTCATCGAGCTTTCGGCGTCGGGCGCCGTGCGCCGCTACAGCCGGTCCGAACTGCCCGACATGTTCGTGCGCGCGCTCTGGGAGGACCGCGACGGCAGTATTTGGCTGGGAGGCAATGGGGGGCTGGCGCGGTTGGAAGGAGGCCGCTTCGTGGTTCCCGGCGGCGCGGTGCCGCGCGAGGCGGACACCGTCAGGTGCCTTTTGGAGGACCGCGAGGGCAACCTCTGGGCCGGCGCGAACGACGGCCTGACCCGCTTTCGGGACGACCTCTTCACCATCTACGGCAAGACGGAAGGTCTGCCCAGCGATCAACCCACCGTGGTCTACCAGGACCGCGCCGGCCGCATCTGGGTGGGGTTCCACGATGCCGGATTGATGCTCTTTCCGGGCTACCGGCTGTTCACGGCGCGCGATGGGCTGCCCGCCACCGAGATATTCTCGATTCGCGAAACCCGCGCCGGCGATCTGCTTGTTTCCACCCGCCTCGGCCTGGCCCGCGAAAGCAAGGGCCGTTTCAGCATTCACCCGGCGCCCGATCCGCTGGGGCGTCGGAACGTGTTCGACGCGCTGGAGGATTCGGCCGGGCGCCTCTGGCTTGCCTCCAATGCGGGGTTGAGCGAGTTGCGCGGCGGGCGGGATCGCGTAGCGATCCCCGGCGGTCCCCTTATCGGCAGCGCGGTGGTGGCGCTGCTGGAGGGCGGCGACGGGGCCCTCTGGGCTGGGACGTACGGAAAAGGTCTGTGGCGCTTACAGGGCGAAGAGAAGCGGCTTTTCACCGTGGCGGACGGGCTTCCCAGCGATCAGATCCGGGCGCTCTACCAGGATGCCGATGGCGACCTCTGGATCGGCGCGTTCAACGGCGGCCTGGGTATGTTCCGCGCGGGCCGCTTCCTGAAATTTACGGCGAAGGACGGCCTGTTGAGCGACAACATCGCCAGCATCGAGGGCGAGGGCGACTGGCTGTGGCTCAGCACCACGCGGGGCCTTTGCCGCGTTTCCAAGCGTCAACTGAACGAATTCGCCGAGCGCAAGCGGGCCTCCCTGGAGCCCGAGAACTACGGCGTGGACGACGGCTTGCGCAGCGCTCAATGCGCGGCTTACCCCACCGCCGCCGGCGGAAAACCCACCGCCGACGGCCGCCTGTGGTTCGCCACCAACCGCGGTCTGGCGGTCCTCGACCGGCCCGCGCGGAAACGCCAGTCTCCCGCGCCCGTGGTTCACCTGGTGAGCATGAACGCGGACGGCCGCGAGGTGAACCTCTCCGGCCCCGCGCGCCTGGCGCCGGGCAACGGACGCGTTCAAATCCGCTACAGCGCGATCCATCTCAGCGCGCCGGAACGCGTCCGGTACTCCTACCGGCTTGCGGGTCTGGACGCCGATTGGGTTCGCGCCGGCAATCGCCGGCTGGTGGATTACAACAGCCTGGGGCACGGCCGCTATCGCTTTGAAGTGCGCGCCGAGGCTCCCGGCGCCCCGCCCGCCGGGGCGTCCTTCGATTTTGAGCTGATGCCGCATTTCTATGAGACCCTGTGGTTCCGCCTGGCGTGTGCGGCGCCGCTGCTGGGGGCTGTTTGGGCGGCCTATCTCCTGCGTCTGCGCGCCATCGGCAACCGCTTTGCCCTGGTGCTCGAAGAGCGGGCGCGCCTGGCGCGCGAGATTCACGACACCCTGGCTCAGGGCTTCGTGGGCATCTCTTCCCAGCTCGACGCCGTCGCCATTTGCATGCCGGACGAGACGGCTCCCGCGCGCAAGTACCTGGACGTCGCGCGCAGAATGGCCCGCCACAGCCTGACGGAAGCGCGGCGCTCGGTCATGGACCTGCGCGCCTCGATGCTCGACGGGCGGGACCTGGGAGCGGCCCTGGAATCCGGAGCGCGCGTGTGGGCGGCGGGGTCCGGCGTGGAGGTCGAGGTCGGCGTGACCGGTCCGCCGGACCATCTGCCGGAGGAGATGGAGCAGAATCTGCTGCGCATCGCTCAGGAGGCGGTCAACAACGCGCTCAAGCACGCCGCGGCGCGGAAGATCCGGATCGAACTGACCACGGAAGGCTGCGGGATACGCCTGCGCATCGCCGACGACGGACGCGGGTTCGATGAGAAGGACGCGTTTTCCACGCCGGGCGGGCATTTTGGGCTGATCGGAATGCGGGAGCGGGCCGAACGCCTGGGCGGCGAACTGCGCCTGGTCAGCCGTCCCGGAGAAGGAACGGAAGTGGAGGTAATGGCGCCCCTGCCATGAACGATATGATTCGAATCCTGGTCGCCGAAGACCACCTGGTGGCGCGCGTGGGCGTGAGCGCCATCGTCAATATGCAGCCCGACATGACGGTCGTGGCGGAAGCGGCAAACGGCCAGCAGGCCGTCGAGTTGTATCGCCGCCATCGCCCCGACGTGGCCCTGCTGGATCTCCGTATGCCCGTTATGGGCGGTACGGAAGCGGCCGCCGCCATCCGCGCCGAGTTTCCGCAGGCGAAGATGATCGCTTTGACCACCTACGGAGGCGACGAAGACATTCGCCGCGCGCTGGCCGCCGGCGTGCAGGCCTACCTCACCAAGGACGTGCTGCACGACGAGCTGCTGAACGCCATCCGCGCCGTGCATGCCGGCCAGAGGTATCTGCCGCCCGCCGTGGCGGCCGCCCTGGCCGCCCAGATGCCCCGCCCCGACTTGAGCGCCCGCGAGTTCCAGGTGCTCGAGTTGATCGTCCGCGGCCTGGCCAACAAACAGATCGGCTACACCCTGAACATCGCCGAGCACACCGTCAAGAACCACGTGAAGAACATTCTGAGCAAGCTGGACGTGCAGGACCGGACGCAGGCCGCCACGGTCGCCATCCAGCGGGGCATCATTCATTTGTAGCGCGCCAGGGCTTCGCCCTGGAAATCCCTTCGGGATTTGGGAGTCCGGAGACAGGAGTCGGAAGCCGAAAGAACCGGCTGAAGGGAGTTTGCCATTTTATGAAGAAAGGTTTAGTCAAGGCGGCGATTGCCGCTGTGTCGATGTGGCCGGGCCTCTTGGCCGCCCAGCCTGCGGGAAACGCGCCGTACCTGAATCCCGATCTTCCCGCCGCGCGGCGCGCGGCGGACATCGTTTCCCGCATGACGCTGGAGGAAAAGGTCCTGCAGATGCAGAACTCCGCGCCGGCGATCCCGCGCCTGGGCATTCCGGCCTACGACTGGTGGAACGAAGCGCTGCACGGAGTGGCGCGCGCCGGGCAGGCCACGGTGTTCCCGCAGGCCATCGGCATCGCGGCCACGTGGGATACGGACCTGATGCATCGCATCGCGGACGCGATCTCCACCGAAGCCCGCGCCAAGTACAACGAGGCCATTCGCAACAACGACCACAGCCGCTACCATGGGCTGACCTTCTGGTCGCCCAACATCAACATCTTTCGCGATCCGCGCTGGGGCCGCGGCCAGGAGACCTACGGCGAAGATCCGTTTCTGACGGGGCGCCTGGCGGTGGCATTCATCAAGGGGATGCAGGGCGAAGATCCCCATTATTTCAAAGTAATCGCGACGGCCAAGCATTACGCCGTACACAGCGGGCCGGAGCCGTCCCGCCATCAGTTCGACGCCAAGCCGAGCGCGCGCGACCGGGACGAGACGTATCTGCCGGCCTTCCGCGCCGCCATCGTGGAAGGCAAGGCGGACTCGGTGATGTGCGCTTACAACAGCGTGGACGGCGCGCCGGCGTGCGCCAACACGGATCTCCTTCAGAAGACCCTGCGCGGCGAGTGGGGCTTCCAGGGCTACGTGGTGAGCGACTGCGGCGCGATCACCGACATCTTCCGGGGGCACCAATACCGCCCGACGGCCGCGGAAGCCTCGGCTCTGGCGGTGAAAGCCGGAACCGACCTCACCTGCGGCACGGAGTACCGGGCCCTGACAGCCGCGGTTCAAGCCGGCCAGATTACGGAAGCGGAGATCGACCGCTCGATCGAGCGGCTGTACGTGGCGCGCTTCAAGTTGGGCATGTTCGATCCTCCCGAGCGGGTTCCCTTCTCGAAGATCCGTTATTCGGAGGTGGATTCGCCGGACCACCGCAAAATCGCGCTCGAAGCCGCGCGCAAGTCGATCGTGCTGTTGAAGAACGAGAACCAGATTCTGCCGTTGAAATCCTCGGTGAAAAGGATCGCGGTCATCGGTCCGTCGGCGGACGATCCGGAAGCGCTGCTGGGGAACTACAACGGGTTCTCCTCGAAGCACGTGCCGCCGCTCGAAGGAATCGAGAGCCAGTTCGCGGGCAAGGCCGAGGTTCGCTACGCCCTGGGCAGCGCGTACACCGCGCAGTCGCAGGCGCCCGTGCCGGTAAACGCGCTCGCGCCGCCGGACGGCTCGGGCCACGGCGTCCTGGCCGAGTACTTCGACAACCCCGGCTTTGCGGGCCAGCCGAAGCTCGCGCGCGTCGAACCGCGTCCCTATCAGCCGTCCGGCGCGCCCGATCCGGCGGTCTCCGCGGCCTTCCCGCGGGGCGGCTACACGGTCCGCTGGACCGGGTCGCTTCGCCCGCCCGTGACCGGGGATTACATCATCGGCCCCCGAAGCGGCGGATTCGGCCGTTCCACGATGCGCATTTTTCTCGACGACAAAGAACTGGTCGCCGATGCCCCGGCGCCCGCGAGCGGCGCGCCGGGCAATCCGGCGCAAGGGGCGGCGGGCCGCGGCCGTCCTCCGCAATTGCACGCGCAACTGGAAGCCGGGCGCGCCTGCCGCCTGCGCGTGGAATACACGGCGCAGGGGTTGGGCGGAGCGGCCCAACTCATGTGGATCCCTCCCGCCGGGCCGCTGCTCGCCGAGGCCGTCGAAGCGGTGAAGAATGCCGATGCCGCGCTGGCGTTTGTGGGCTTGAATCCGAACCTCGAAGGCGAAGAGATGCCGGTCAACGTCCCCGGCTTCGCGGGAGGCGACCGCACCAGCCTGGATCTTCCCGAGCCGCAGGAGAAGTTGATCGAGGCCGCCATCGGGACGGGCAAGCCGGTGGTGGTGATCCTCACCAGCGGCAGCGCGGTTTCGGTGAACTACGCCGCGGAACGTGCCGCGGCGGTGCTCGAGGCCTGGTACGGCGGCGAGGAAATCGGCACGGCGATCGCCGAGACGCTCGCCGGGACGAACAACCCGTCGGGCCGTCTTCCGGTGACTTTCTATCGCGGCGCCGGCGAGCTGCCTCCGTTCGACGACTACGCGATGAAGGGCCGGACGTACCGGTATTTCGCCGGCGAGCCTCTTTACGCGTTCGGTTATGGCCTGAGTTACTCGAAGTTCCAATACTCAGGGCTTCGCGCGAGCCGAACCGCCAACGGCGCGCAGGTATCGGCGCGCGTGAAGAACGTTTCCGCGCGCGAAGGAGACGAGGTGGCGCAACTGTACGTGGCCGGGGGCGGAGCCGCGGGCGATCCGATTCGCCAACTGCGCGGATTCCAACGGATCCGTCTGAAGCCCGGCGAAACGCGCACGGTGGAGTTCAGCATAGGCGCGGGGGACGCGCCGAAAAACAAGGTGAAGATCAGTGTCGGGAGCGGACAGCCGGTGGGGCAAGTTCCGCGGGTGGAGGGGGAGCTGTAGGGCTTCGTCCTTTGATATCCGCGTGGCAGGGCGAAACGCGCTATCCCTCCCACCGGGTGTGATGAGTTCGAACCCAAATTCTCCTCGCCGGGGTCATCCAATGGTGACCGCCGTTGGGGCTTCATTCAGGCCCTACGAGAAGTTCAGTACCACCCCAAATGCAACGCTTGCTGGCCAGCAAGAAACCGTTTGGCCCGCGGGAGTGGGCCGCAAGCCTCTCTTCAATTCCAAAATAGCAGGCGGGCAAAACGAAACGAGTCCTCAAAGGCCGCTAAGTCATTGAAAACAAGAGGCAAACTTTTTTGAAAGTTTGTGTGACCGAAAAAGGCTTGCTCGAATCAAAGAAGATGTACTCACGCTGAATCCGGGGAGTCAGGTCTTGATGCGCCGTTCTCCAACGTGCGATACAAGCCAGGGGGGGATCCACGTGGCGGCCTATAGCAGCCGGGGTTTGGCAGGACTGGGCGACAGCGACATTCTGACGGCGGTTTGCAGGAACCTCGCCGTGGGCGTCATCGTTTGCGACACGGAGGGGCGTTTTGTCTTCTTCAGTCCGGAGGCCGAGCGGATACTTGGCGTCGGCGCGGTGCATACGGGTTCCGCCGGGTGGTCCGCCGCTTACGGTTGTTACGGGCCCGACATGGCGACGCCTTATCCAGCGGAGGAACTGCCGCTCGCGCGGGCCATGCGGGGGGAGGAAGCGCCCCACGAGTTGATCTTTATCAGGAACCCGCAACGGCCCGCGGGGCTCTGGATCGATGCCAGCGGGACGCCGCTGCGGGACAGTACGGGCGCACTGTGCGGCGCGGTTGTGCTTCTTTCCGATGTCAGCCTGCCTGAGAACGTGCTGCGCAACCAAGCGGCCGTCGAGGCATTCCCGGCGCCAGTGCGAGACCCGGGCGATCCGTTTGAGGGCCGGCACGACCTGGTTTCCGAACGCTTCGTCCGGCTCCGGACGATGTACGAACAGTTGGCCAGAGCGGTCGACCAGACAGGCGACAGCATTTTGATTACCGACAGCCGGGGAATCATCGAATACGTGAACCCGGCCTTCGAGAAGATCACCGGGTACTCCGCCGCCGAGGCGCTGGGGCGGAAGCCCAGCATGTTGAAATCGGGACAACACGACGCCGCGTTCTACCGCGACCTCTGGGGCAAGCTCGCCTCCGGCGATCCGTTCCAGGGGACCATCGTCAACCGCAAGAAATCGGGTGAACTGTTTTGGTCCGAACAGACGATCACTCCAATCAAGGATCAGGCCGGGGCAACGACCCACTTTGTCTCGGTGCTGAAGGACATGACCGCGCGCAGGAAGCAACAGGAACACGAGTTTCATATGGCGCTCGCGCGGGAAGTCCAACAGCGGTACTACCAAGCGACGGCTTCGCTGGCAGGCTTCGATATCGCCGCCGCGGCCTATCCCGCGAATGAGACGGGGGGCGACTATTTCGATTTCATTCCACAACCCGACGGCTCGCTCTACATCGTCTCCGCCGATATCGCGGGCCACGGGTTCGGATCCGCTTTTGTGATGGCGGAAGTGCGCGCATCCCTGCGGGCGTATGCGACGATGGAGCCGGACATAGCTTCTCTCCTCAACCGCCTCAACCGCTCGCTGGCGGCCACCCTCGGTGGAAATCAATTCGTGACGATGTTCCTGGGCCGCATCGACCCGCGGGAACGGTCATTGGAATACGCCAGTGCGGGACACGAATCGGGTTATGTGCTGCGCCACTCCGGCGACATCGGAGTGGTGCTTTCCAGCACCGCGCCGCCTCTGGGAATTTTTCCCGATCAGCAGTATGATCCGGGTCCGGCCGTTCCGTTGGAGCGCGGAGACACAATCGTGCTGTTGACGGACGGGATCACCGAGTCGATGGACGCCGATGACGCCATGTTTGGCACGGAAGGCGCGCTGGATTTCATCAGATGCCAGCGGCACGCCGCGGCGGGCGAGCTTGTACAGGGGCTCTACCGGGCCGCCCGCGCCTTCGCCGGCTGCGCGCCCCAGATGGACGACATTATGTCGGTCATCTGTAAGGTCGAGTAGCCGAGCCCGATCCACCCACGACCCGGGAAGGACTGGCGGAAGCTGGGAGGGTGGCCATCCGCTTGACTCAGGTAGCTGCAATCCGCAGCAGGGTCCGGCAGGGTCCTACCCGGGCCCCTCGATTATATCCAATTGGATATAATCGAGAGATGCGGCCGGTGCGCTTCCCAGGCGATTCGCGAGGCGACGATTCAGGCAGATATTGGGAGGCAGGACATGAGCAAACCAGAGAGCTATGCGAGTGTTTGGGACGCCATCGCGGATACGCCCGAACAGGCCGCGAATCTGCGAGCGCGGGCCGAACTGATGCAGAAAATCGCGGCCCGCCTGAAACAAAACGCCTGGACACAGGCGGAAGCGGCAAGCCGCTGCGATGTGACGCAGCCACGGATCAACGACCTGCTCCGCGGCCGGGTCTCGCGCTTTTCGTTAGACGCCTTGGTCAACATTGCGACGGCGCTGGGTTGCCGCGTACGGGTTGATCTCGAAGCAGCTTGAGTTACGTTCTGCTCCGCGCAGGACGGCGCCGCAGCGGTGGAGCCCCGGGAGGCGGCGCGATGCCGACTTGGCGTTCCTAATCCGGCCATACTTCCTCGAACGCCGTTTCGGGCCAACCGGTGCGGAGCCAGAATTAGGACAACGGCGTGGGCGTATTTTTCCGGCTTCGGTGCTCAGTGTTGGACTTGGACGTTCCTGCAACTAGAAGAGCATCTCCGAGTCACTCGTACGGTCACCGATCCCGACGATTCCTCAATTGAATTCGTCCGGAGAAGCCGTGGCTTCGTCATCGGGACAAACGACCATGTATCGGTCCCGTGCTGCTTCCATCGGCAAAACCATCCCGACATCTGTTAATGGCGAAATGTACTTCACGTGATACCGTTTGAGATAGGCGAGTTCTCTTCGAAGGCATATGAGCAGCATGGACGCTACCTTTGCATATGTGTGGGCCTTAGTACTGGAGAATTGCAGGTGCTGACGTGCGGTGCTACCCCGACTGCCGACAAAGAAATGTGCGGCAGCATCTCTAAGCTCACGATAGTGGTCTATCAATTCCTGCAACGTCCCCAGCTCCAATACCTTACCTCGAAAGCCATGCTGCGCCATCTCAACCTTATCGAGCTTTGGCGGCTCCAGTTCGGGTGACTGGACGCTATGCTTTTTCAGGCTCTCCGCGAGAATTCGTGAAAACCTTCAAATATCGATGATTCAGTGAGATGGCGTTTTTGGGTACACTCGGCAGTTGACAGATAAAGAATGGACAGCGATTCTGGCGTGGCCGGGGTACCGGGTGTATCGGCACGAA
>CAIRXZ010000058.1 GCA_903882645.1 uncultured Acidobacteriia bacterium
ACCAGTCCTGCCCCTCCGCCAAATCCTTGACGATTGGAATCAACTCTCCGCCGAATTGAACGAGGCGCCCCGCAAACGCTTGAGTGCGATGATGAATAGAGGTTCATTATTATCTTAGCGCTTATGGGGGGCCCGCCCCACTCACGCATCATCCCGCGTCGTGCGACCCAGGCATGGCCCTGGCGCCGGCCTGCAGCACCACCGCCAACACCACCGCGAAAGCCGGTAGCAAGTACATAGCCTCGCGCAGGCCCAAGGCGCGGGCGGCCTCGTTAATAGGGCCTGATGCGGCGGCGGCGCGGGCCAGGCGGTCGCTGAGGCTGCCGGTGACGAGCGGGCCGAAGGAGGCGCCGCAGAGGCACTGGCCGGACATGGAATCCCCTCGCAACATCGGCCTGCCGGAGAGTTGGCCCGTCTTCCCGATCGCGGAGCGCCGCGGCCGTCATGCCTGCACGGTACTGACGCCCGCGGCCAGCGCGGCCTTCGACAAAGCCTTGTCGAGCGACGCGATGGGAAGCTTGTGACGGACAGCCAGTTCCAGGTATGCGGCGTCGTAGCTGGTGAGTTGGTGCTGACCGGCCAGCGCCCGTACGGTCACGAACACCTGGGCGCGGCTCGGATTCTCGACTTCGATGGGCAAGTCGGCGAGACCTCCGAGAAAAGCAAGTGCTTTCTCTCTCGGAATGCGGCCTTTGCGGACCGCCAGTTCGACCACGTTGACCACTTCGTACAGCCACAACGCCGGAACGACCGCGCTGTCGGTCAGATTGGAGAGTCGATTCAGCAGGGTTCTGGTGAACTCTGTCGCTTCCTCGGTGAAGCACCAGGCCATCGTTACCGTGTTGTCGAGGACCCACCGGCTCACGGGCGGCCTTCATCGATCAGTTCTCTGATCGTCAGGCCTCCCAGCGTGAGTCCGTGGCTCAATTCGCGGATGCGCGCGCCCGCTGCCAGCGCGCGCTGCCGATCGAAAACCGGCTCAGTCTCTGGCGCGAAAGACTGGAGCGCCCGGAGGATGACATCCTCGGCGTCCATGAACGCACCGCTCTGAAGCCGTTGGTGAATCAGGGATTCAATCTCGGGTCGGGTGATTTCAATGGTCATGCGAGGGCCTCCTGTCCCTACCCTAACCCGGCCCCGGTGGCGCGTCAAGAGTCGGGGGAAACCGACGCCTATGGGGAGGCCTGTCCCACGCACGGGTCACTCCCAGTCGTTCGGCGCCCGCATGGCCATGGCGCCGGCCTGTAGCACCACCGCCAACACCACCGCGAAAGCCGGTAGCAAGTACATCGCCTCGCGAAGGCCTAAGGCCCGGGCGGCTTCGGTGATGGGGCCTGACGCTGCGGCGGCGCGGGCCAGGCGGTCGCTCAAAGTGCCGGTGACTAGCGGGCCGAAGGAGGCGCCGCAGAGGTACATGGCTGCGAAGTAAATTCCCATGGCGGCGCCGCGCAATGCGGGCGGGACGATGTCCTGCATGGCGGCGTACACCAGGCCGTAGTAGGTTTGCAGAAGACCGTAGGCCGCCATGATGAGGGGTATGGCCAGCGCGGCGCGGCCGGCGGGCAGACGGATGGCCGCGAAGGCCAGGGGGGCGGCGGCGAGCGCGGCGGCGGCCGCGAGCGACATGCGTCCGCGGCCGCGCGGGGCGGCGACGCGGTCGCCTAAGTGGCCCGCTGCCAGGGCGCCGAGGATGCCCGCCACGCCCGCGCCGATGCCCGTCCAGAGGCCCGCGCGCGCGACGGACAGACCATGGAACCGGGTGAGGAATGCGGGAAGGAACGTCGAGAAGCTGTAGAGCGCGAAGTTCGCCACGGCGCCGGAAGCGACGATCCACAGGAAGGCGGGGATTCGGAGGAGCCGCAAGAAAACAGGTTGGCAGGCGAAAGCGCCTGCCCCACCCGGTTGTGGGGCAGGTTGAGAACCTGCGGGCCGATTGTCAATCGGCCCGCGCGGCGGTTGACAACCGCCGCGCGGATTTCCAATCTGCCCCACATCGCGTTCCGGCTCCTTCAGCCACAGCAGCGCGGGGACCAGCGCCACGGCGGGAACAGCGGCCAGGGCCAAGGCGGCGCGCCAGCCGAAAGACTGCGCCACGGGGCCGGTGACGGCGAAGCTGAGCATGCCGCCCACCGGCACGGCCATCATGAACCAAGCCATGGCTCGGGCGCGGCGCTCGGGCGGAACCACGTCGCCGATCCAACTGGCGGCCGCCGGAGCGCACACCGCCTCGCCAATGCCGACGCCGAGGCGCGTCACGAGCAGCATGGGGAAGCTGGCGGCGAGGCCGCCGAGGCCGGTCAGCGCAGCCCATACCGCCGTGCCGAGGGCGAGCATGCGCTTGCGGCTGAGCGTATCCGCCAGGCGGCCCAGCGGCGCCGAGGCCACTGCGTAGAGCAGGGTGAATCCGGTGGTGAGCGCGCCCAGTTGAGCGTCGGCAAGGTGGAACTCGCGCCGCAACGGCTCGGCGATCGCGCCCAGAGCCTGGCGGTCGTAGAAATTGAGGACGTTGAGCAGGAAGAGAACCAGCAGGGGGCCGGGGGCGAGGGATAGGGGGCCGGGGAGCGCGTGCCCGGAAGCGTCCCCGGGCCTTCGGTCCCCCGGCCCCATCACGTCAGAAGCTCTCGGATTCCTTCAGCGGCTTGGCGGGCGCGGGTATCCTGGAAAGCGTTCCCGTGGGCAGGCTCGAAGGGGTCCCTTCCTTGCGCACGGAGATCCAGCCCCGGTTGGCGGTCAAGCGGATGGTGGGGCCGTTGCCCACGCCCCCCGTGAGCGTGGCCGTACGGCCGGAAACCTCCTTACGAATGGGCGGTCCGTAATCGTTCACCGCATCGCCGGTCTCGGCCGTGGCTACCAGGTTGAAGAGCGCCATGGGAGATAGCACCAGGTCGATGCGGCCCGACCCGGAGCGCGCGTCGATGGAAGGCAAGGGCGCTCGGCCGGGCGTCAATTGGATGTCGCCGCGCTCCGTCTGCAGGTCCAAAGAGACCGTGAACTGCTCGACCTTGACGTCGCGGGAATCGGTCACCAGCCGCACCGGTCCGGCGACGTCCTTGGCGGAGAACTGGCTCAGGTCCATGCTGATCCGTCCGGGCACGGCCTGCGCGTGCACTTCGGTGTTGCGGGTTCCTTCGTATTGCAGCGGCTTGGCGAGGTTCTTGAAATCGAGCGCGCCGCGATAGGAGCCGCTGACGGTGGTTTGCCCGGAGACGTTTTCGAATTCGACGTCCGAACCGTCGCCCCGGAGCTCGAGGTTGCCCTGGACGCCGATGGCCCGAATCAGGTCGCTGTGTCCGATCTCGAGGCGGGCGTTGCCGCCCACGCGGGCCAGGCGCACGTCGCCGCGGTCGGAAGAGATTTCGATATCGCCGGCGATGTCGGCGATCTCATAATCCCCCGTAGCGGCGCGCGCTTCCACGGCCAGGCGGCGCGGCACGACGACTTCGATATCGTCGGAGATGCGCTGATTACCGGGGGCGCGATCCTGGTTGGTGCGGACCCGCAGGGTATCGCCATCCAGCGCGATCTCGACGGGCGTGGCGGCATTGGCGCGCTCGGCGTCCACGCTGGAGTACGCGCGAATGAGCTTGCTCCCGGTGACCTCGACGTCCTGGGCATCGCCGCCGGTCACTTTGACGTTGCCGCGCGGGTTCTCGAACACGATGCGCCTGGCGCCCGCCGACGAAGCGCGCGCCGAGACCGCGAACTCGTACGGCTGGCCCCAGAGGTCCAGGCCGTTGGCGGTGAAGCGCAGGCCGCTGCGGTGCGCCTGCCAGATTCCGGAGCCGGCGATGCAGATGAAGACGACCAACACGATTTCTCCGCCGGTGAAGCGGGAGCGGTATCCCTGGCGGTTCCAAACTACGACTTCACCCAGCCGAAGCAGGCCCCAGGCGATCAAGAGATAGGGCCAATACAGCGAGAGCAGCTCGAAGATGGGCGTTTCCGGGTGGAGATTCCTCCACAGAAACAGGCCGCCGACGATCAGGAGCAGCAGCGGTCCGGTGAGCGAACGGCGTCTCATACCGAACCTCCCGAAGGCGGCGGCTCGCCGGGCTCGGATTGCCGCGGCGGCGCGCTGGTTCCAAAGCCGCCCTTAGCGGTTCCAGCGGGGGGCGCGGCGGCATCCGGAGCGCTTCCGGCGGCCGGCTGCGCGTAAGAACTCTGGCGGTAGCCGGGGGAAGGCGGCGGCGTGTAGGGAGGTGGAGGCGCATAGGCGGAGGGCGGAGCGACCGGCGGAGGTTCCACAATTGGAGGCGCCGTGCTGCGTCCAATCAGAGTCAAGAACCCGAACACGATCAGAATCACGGGCCAAGTCTTATCGAACCCATAGGGCGTAAAGTTGTTCAGGGCGAACAGCACGCCCACCGTGACCAGGGTCAGGGGACCGCGGATGGCGTGAGCGAAGGAGTCGCACTGGCCTCGCCTGGCGTCTCTCCTCTCCCGGCGCAAGCGCCGGCGTTCGGCCCGGTCCATGAAGATGTCGCTATTGCCGCTCATGGCCGATCTCCTTGGGAGCGGCGTCGGGGCCGGTGAAGCGAATATAGAGCAGCCAGACTCCGGCGGCGATGAGCAACACCGGCCAATAGCGCGCCAGGTATTCGAGATTGAGGATATCGAGGGTGTGCAGCAGGAGCACCGCGCCGAGAAGGATCAGCGCCACGCCGGCCATGGGGAAGCGCCCGCGCGAGCGAAAGTCGATGAGGCTCGAGTACTCGTCCACGGCCTCGCCCCTACGGCGCTTGAGGGCCGTGTGATAGGCTTCAAACGCCATGTAGAAGATCCAGGCCGTCAGCATCATGGCGAATATCACATCCAGACCGTGGAGGTTGGAGTCGAGAATGCTGCACAGGATTCCGAAGATTACCGCGTGAACGAGTCCCTTGGCGTACTGGCCGTTGTAAATGGCGCCGACGCCGGGGATCCAGCCCAGGGCGAATGCCAGGCCGGGGGAGACATCCGAATAGACGTATCCGATTGGGGGCGCGCCGGAGGGGGCGCGCGGTCCGGACGCGGGAGGAGGCGGGGCCGCCGCGGGGGCGGGCGCGTGCTCCGCGCAGAATACCGTACCATAGGCATCGCGGCGGCAATCGTTGCAAACCGGTTTGCCGCAGGTGCGGCAGTAGGCCGTAGCCGGCACTTCAAGGTGATTCTGGCAGTTCATACGTATCCCCTTAATGAGATTCCCCCGTCGGTTTCGAAGGCGCGGGTTGTTCGGGCGCGGCATCCCGGCCCGGAGGCGATTTCACCGGCAGCTTGCGCCCGTCGGCGCTGGGATTTTCCCGAACGGCGGCGGCGGGCTGCTGCTCTTCTTCCTGTTGCTGCTGCCACTGGCGCAGCGTGGTTTGGATCTGGTAGACGAACTTCAGATTCTCGTAGAACTTCACGGTGCGTCCCCAGGCGTAGGCCGCGCGGTCTTCGAGCGTCGCCCAGACCCTGGCGGGCTTCAAATCCCTGGCGCTGAGCGGCGCCGGACCGACCGTCCGCCAAAACATGGCGAGCGAGAGAATGGTCATAGCCATGCCCATGGCGAACTTGGGCTGCAAGATAGGGCTTAAGGCGCCCGCCAGCCACTTGCGCCAGGCGGCCGGTTTGGCTTTGCCCGTGCTCCATGGCGCTTCGAAAAGAATGCGCGTGATCAGCTCGGGAGGCGGCTCGACGGCGGCCGCGCGCTCGATGAACGCCACGGCGGCGGCGGCATCGCGCGCCATGGCGGCGCAGTCCGGACATTCCTCGAAGTGACGCTCCACGGCGGCCTTCCGGTCCGGCGCGAGCGAGCCGTCGAGGTATTCGCAGATCAGGATTTCGCAATCCGCGCAGTTCATACCGCCAGCTTCTGCTTGCGCAAGAGCCGCGCCAGCTCGACGCGGCCCCGGTTAATTCGGGATTTTACCGTTCCTTCGGGGATCTCCAGGGCCTGGGCGATCTCCCGGTACTCCATTTCCTGCAGGTCGCGCAGAATCACAGCCTCGCGCAAATCCGGCGAGAGCCTCCCGAGGGTTCTCTGAAGAATCTCGCTGGCCTCCCTGCCGGCCACCGCCTGGTCGGGACGCATGGAAGCGGCCGGTCCGGACTCCTCGAGCATGGGAAGCTGGTCCTCGATGGAATCCGTGGCGCGGTCCTGACGAGAGCGGCGATAATGGTCGATCAAAAGGTTACGCGCTACGCGCGTGAGCCAGGTGGCGAAGGAGCCTTCCGCGGCGCGAAATGTCCGCAACGTGCGGAACACGCGGAGGAACACCTCCTGTGTCAGGTCCTGAGCCTCCGAGCCGCTCCCGGTGAAGCGGAAGCACAACCCGTACACCTGGCGGGTATGGAGCCGGACAAGCTCCTCCCAGGCGGTCTCGTCGCCGCTGAGGCATCTGGATATCACGCTATGATCCGGGCCCAAGTTACGTTCTACCAGATTACACGGTCCGTGAACACCCGATGTCGGGAATTTCGACGCGCCGCCAACCGCGGATTGGAGAATGTCGAAACCTAACGTCGCGGTTGCCATTGGCGCCTCGTCCTTCAAAATGGAACAACGAGGCTAATTCATGATAGGTTCAATCTTTCCGGTATTCAATGCGTAAGCCATTAGCCGTCAGCCATCAGCCTTCAGCTTTTGCCTTCGCCTTCGGCGAAGCCTGGCCTGGGTTTTGGCCCGTAACCCGCCGCCGCGCTCTGGGAAGCACCCTGGCATCGCCGGCGGAGCCGACAGAGAAGCTGAAGGCTGATGGCCGATGGCTGATGGCTGCGCCGGAGGCGCAATGAAGTGTCCATTTTGCAATCACTTACACGACAGGGTGGTGGATTCCCGCGAGAGCAAGGATGGCGGCGCCATCCGGCGGCGGCGCGAGTGCATAGCGTGCGACCGCCGCTTCACCACCTACGAGCGCATCGACGAAGTTCCCTACATGGTGGTCAAGAAGGACGGGCGGCGCGAGAAGTTCGACCGCCAGAAGGTGCTTGCCGGTCTCCTGAAGGCTTGCGAGAAGCGCCCGGTGAGCATGGCCAAGCTCTCCGAGCTGGTGAACACGGTGGAGACCAAGGTGAGCGATTCGCCCGACCGGGAGATATCTGCTACAGATATAGGAGAATTCCTCATCGAGCATCTTCGGGAGCTGGACAAGATCGCTTATGTACGATTTGCGTCGGTCTACCGGGACTTTCAGGACGAGCAGGCCTTCTTCAACGAGCTGAAAGCCCTGATGCGCCAAAAACTGAGTTGAGGGGAGGCGCTCGAGGGAGGCGGCGCGAATCTGTGTAACCTAAACAGTCTCAAGGCATCTCTAATAATAGGGCTTAACTTTGCGAGTGAATGGTGGTATCATCAGTCGGAAGTTTAACCCCGAATGCAGCCGATCTTTTCGACAGTTGGGGCAGAACCCGCAGGTCGAGGCGTTTTCAGGTAATTTCCCGATTCCCAGGACAGTCGATGTAATAGATCGCATGTCCCAGGGAGGTGACTCCGAGTGGATCAGTTTGAAGATCATTTCTTAGCAGACAATCCTGAAACCTTGGGCTTGGACTTCGAGGTGGAAGCCAAGTTCTTCGATGCGGAGGCTGCGCACGAGGCCGATTTCCTGCACCCGCCGGTGGTGGAGGAATCCATCTACACGGACGACCCGGTTCGTGTGTACCTGCGCGAGATGGGAGCGGTTCCGCTGCTGACGCGCGAGGGAGAAGTGGACCTGGCGCGCCGGATGGAGCGCGGCAAACTACGGATGCAGAAGGCGATCAGCCGCTCGGCGGTCGTGCAGCACGTAGTGGTGGAGCTGGCTGAAGGGTTGAAAAGGGGCGCCATCGAACTGGATAGCCTGGCGGACCTGGGCGACGTCGAAGAAGGGACGCCGGCCGACATCCAAGTGCGGATCGACGCTGCCAAGCAGTTCGCCGATGTGGCCGTCCTGTACAAGAAGCTCGAGCAGTTGGAAGAGCGGGTCGAGGCCACGCCGATCGCCAACAAGAAGCCGCGCAAGCGGCTGGCCGGCAGGTTGAACCGAGCCAAGGTGGAGACCTCGCAGGCGATCCGGAGGGTTCCGTTCAGGACCAATAGATGGAAGGAGTTCACGCGCGAAATCGAGCGCGCGGTGGACGAGATCAACCACCTGGACAGCGAGATCAAGAAGCTGGAGGCGCGCGGCAACCTGGCCTTTCAGCCTCGCCTGCGGGAGCTGAAGCGGGACCTGAAGAAGCGCGAATCGGCGGCCAGCGCGACCCTGCCCGAACTGCGCCATACGCTGACGGTGATCCGCCACGGCGAAGCCGAAGCCGAGCGGGCCAAGAAGGACTTGGTGGAGGCCAACCTCCGCCTGGTGGTGTCGGTGGCCAAGAAATACGTAAACCGCGGACTTCATTTGCTCGACCTGATCCAGGAGGGCAATATCGGCCTGATGCGCGCGGCCGACAAGTTCGAATACCGCCGGGGATACAAGTTCTCCACCTATGCCACGTGGTGGATCCGCCAAGCTATTACGCGGGCGATCGCCGACCAGTCGCGCACCATTCGTATCCCCGTTCACATGAACGAGAGCATGAACAAGTTTCTGCGGGCGACCCGCGAGCTGGAGAAGGAGTTGGGCCGAACTCCTACAAATGACGAAATTGGGCGGCGCATGGAGATTCCGGTGGAGAAGGTCCAGAAGCTGAAGACCATTTCCCGCGATCCGGTTTCGCTTGAAACGCCGGTCGGGCGAGATGGGGAATCGGCGCTGGGCGACCTGATTGAGGACCGCTGGGTGGGATCGCCGGTGGATGCGGTGATTGAATCGAATGTTCGCGACGAGACGGCGGGCATCCTGAAGACGCTTTCTCCCAAGGAAGAGAAGGTGATCCGGATGCGGTTCGGCATCGGGTGCGAGCGGGAGCACACGCTGGAAGAGATCGGGCAGGAATTCGACGTGACGCGCGAGCGGATACGCCAGATCGAAGCCAAGGCGCTGAGGCAGTTGCGCGCCCCCGAGCGGGCGAGGCGGCTGCGCGCGCTGATGGCGGCGAGATAGAGTTGAGCCCCGTAGGGGTCGGGCATGCCCGACCCCTACCTTATGCAATCCTCCAGGGCTTTTGCCGCTTTCGTCTCCGCTTCATGCACGCGCAGGATGCTCTGGCGCAGGCCCTCCAGGACTTCGGGGATGGCTCCGGGGGGCGCGGGAAAACGCTTCTTGGCGCCCGCCAGGATCTGGTCCAGGCGGCGGTTGATCTCGAGCATTTTCGGGAGGTCGCCTTCCTGTTCGAAGATGCGGTTCTTGCGGGCCAGCAATTCGCGGGTTTCACGGAGCTCCGGGGCCCAATCGGGCAGCGCGGCACAGCCCACCGCGCTCCACAGCCGCGCGCACTCGCGATAGAGGCCCGAGACTTCCTCCAGGCGCGGCTCCTTCAGCAATTGCGCCGCTTCGCAAAGAAACGCGGCGTACATGGGACGGAACGCGCTGCCGCCGGTCCCGCCGATCTCGATGAACATGTAGGCGCTCATGAGCGCGCCGTAGAGGCCCACGGGCTTGTGAAACACGGTGGGCCAACCCTTGGGATTCTTCTCATCGGTCAAAAGGGCGGCCCACTTGGGGAGCGCCTGAAGGCCGATGTTCTTGATGGGACCGCGCAGCAGATGGCGGCAGGTATCGCCGATGCCGCGCACCACGGCGCGCTCGAGGGTCCGGGCGGAGATGGGCGCGCGCGGCGGCTCGACTTCCATCAGGCGGTGTTTGGGCGGGTAGGGCTTGAACTTGGAGGCGCGCGCTTCGGCCAACTCGCCGGCGGTCGCGCTGACGGGCAGGCGGCCGCGATCGGCGATGAGCGCGCGGCCGTTTTCGATCCCGTAGACCACGATGGCGTGCCCGCCGAAATGCGCCTGCGGGGGAAGGCCGAGGTAGGGCAGCATGGGCATATCCACCCAAGCCACCACCGGCCGGCCGGCGCCGATGGACGCCTCCAGGTCCGCCGCGCCGCGCTTGGGGCTGGCGGTTTCGCGAACCACCGTCTTCAACCCCAGGCGAGCCGCGATCTGCTCCTGAAAGAGCGAGCCGGGACCCTTCTCCCCATAGCGCGTGCCGACGAAGAAAAAGGCCATTTCGCCGAACTGAAACAGCCAGTACGACATCCCGATGCCGCCGCCGATTCCCAACAGCAGCTCTTCGCTGAACGGCTTCCCGGTGTGCGGGGCCGTCACGCCCAGATACGCCAGCACGTTCTTGAGCGCGCCTGTCTCACAGTGTTTTCCGCCGAATTGCGCGTAGCCCGGAACGACCATAACAGTCATGGTTTAGCGGCTTGCGCGGCGCGTGTCAATGGGGCATGAGTAGCGCCGTGTATCTGCGAGCCGAGACATGCGAGCCGAGAGCCTTGGCCCCCACGCTTTACATTCTGCTACAATGTAAAGCGATGGTGGAAGCGACTCTTTCGACAAAGAACCAAATTGTGATTCCGCGCGAGGCTCGCGAGGCCTTGCAGGTGAAGCCAGGCGACAAGCTCTTGGTGGTGGTCCGTGGAGACCGGGTGATTGTTCTTCAAAAACCCAAGTCTCATGGTGACGCCATTCGAGGCTTGGGTCGTGGAGTCTATTCCCGCGCTTATCTTCAAAAGGAACGCCGGAGTTGGGATTAGACCGGCTCGGCGCCTTCCTCCGGCGTCACCGCCGGATCGCCCTGGATACGAGCGTCTTCATTTACCAGTTGGAGACGAATGCGCGCTATCTTCCCCTTACCGGCCGCGTCTTTGCGTGGCTCGAACAGCCGGATTCGAAAGCCGTCACGTCCACCATCACCATGACGGAATTGCTGGTCGCGCCCTATCGCGCCTCCGACGAACAACGCGCGGATGCGTTTTACGGTTTGCTCTCCACGTATCCCAATCTGGATTGGATCGCCCCGGACCTGGAGATCGCCGATCTTGCGGCGCGCCTGCGCGCCGCCCATCGCTTGAAAACCCCGGATGCCCTGCAGGCCGCGACGGTCCTACATAGCGGCGCCTCCGGTCTGATAACGAACGATCCGGCCTTTGAGCGCGTGGGAAGCTTCGAGACGCTGGTCCTGGACCGGCTTCGCTGAGAGACAGGGCCTTCCCCGATTTTACCCTTTGCGAAACCCCCGATTGCGAAACCCCCGATTGGGGCGGTTGTTGCGGGGCATGTTGTATACTGTTGCCGGCCGAACATGAATCACAGCCGATGGATCGTCTTCGTTCTCCCGGCGGCGCTGGGCGCCTATGCCGCTCAGACGCAAACACAGGCGCCGGGCCTGCGCGCGGTTCGGACTCCGCCCACGAAAGGCGCCAACAGTTACTACGCGGGCAATCGAGCGCCGCTGGCGCCGAACCCGCTGATCAAACTGCCGTTAGGCAGCGTCCGTCCCGAGGGCTGGCTGCGGAGCCAACTGGTGCGCGAGACCACCGGGTTTTCGGGCAAGCTCGAACAGATCAGCCAATTCTGCAAGTTCGAAGGCAGCGCCTGGACCAATCCCTCGGGGCTGGGCCGGAACGGGTGGGAGGAGCTTCCCTACTGGCTGCGCGGCTATTTCGACCTGGGCTACGTGTTGCAGGACCAGACCGTGATCGGCCACGCCAACCGGTGGGTGAACGCCGTGCTCGCCACCCAGAGGCCCAACGGCTACTTCGGCAGCCAGAGCAACCTGGAAGGCGTCAGCTATTCGTGGAATCCGCGGGGACTCGACCTCTGGCCCAACATGCTGATGCTGTTCCCGCTGCGCGCGCTCTACGAAGCGACCGGCGACAAACGCGTCCTCCCGTTCATGACCAGGTACTTCCGCTGGCAGATGACGATTCCACTGGAAGACTTCCTTTCGGCAAGCTGGCAGAAGCAACGCGCCGGCGACAACCTGGATTCCATCTACTGGCTTTACAACCGCACCGGCGAGGCATGGCTGCTCGACCTGGCGCGGACCAACCATGAGCGCACCGACGACTGGTCGGGCGGCATCGCTTCCTGGCACAATGTCAACTTCGCCGAATGTTTTCGCGAGCCGGGGCAGTTCTTCCAGCAGGCGAAGGACCCGCGGTACCTGAGGGCATCCGTCCGGAACTACGACACGATGCGCGCCCTTTACGGGCAGACGCCCGGCGGCGGTTACGGCGCCGACGAGAATGCGCGTCCCGGGTTCAATGGGCCGCGCAACGGCACGGAAACCTGCGCCTGGGTCGAGATGATGTACAGCGATGAGCTGCTGGCGGGCATCACCGGCGACCCTGTTTGGGCCGACCGCGCCGAAGACATCGCCTTCAACTCCTTCCCCGCTTCCATGACGCCGGACCTCAAGGGGCTGCACTACATCACCAGCCCAAACCAGGTACAACTCGACCGCGCGAACAAAGCGCCCATGATCGATAACAGCGGCGATCAGTTCCGCTACAACCCGTACGCATACCGGTGCTGCCAGCACAACGCGGCGTTCGGCTGGCCTTACTACTCCGAGTACCTCTGGATGGCCACGCGCGACAACGGCATTGCCGCCGTGCTGTACGCGCCGAGCGAGGTCAAGGCAAAGGTGGGCGACGGCGTGGAGGTGAAGCTGACCGAAGCCACCAACTATCCGTTTCAAGAGTCTGTCGCCATCGCGCTCGATGCGGCCCGGCCGGTGGCGTTTCCGCTGACGCTGCGCGTGCCAGGCTGGTGCGACAAACCGGCGGTCACCGTCAACGGCAAGCCGCTCCCGACTCCCAGGGACGCGCGCGGATGGCTGGTTGTGGAGCGCACCTGGAGCAAAGGGGACAAGGTCCGGCTGGAGCTGCCCATGCGCATCGGCGTGCGGGAATGGAAAACCAACCGCGGCACGGTATCGGTGAGCCGCGGCCCGCTCACCTATTCGCTCAAGATCGGCGAGCGCTGGGTGCGGGAAGGCGGCACGGACGATTTCCCCGCGCAGGAAGTCTACGCGACCACGCCGTGGAATTACGGCCTGGTGGTGAACCTGCAGAACCCCGCCGAGTCGTTCGAGGTGGTGAAGACCGGCAAACTGGCCGATCAGCCTTTCGCAGCCGACGGCGCCCCCATCGCGCTTCGCGCCAAGGGCAGGCGCATTCCGCAGTGGAAGCTGGAACCCAACGGCCTGGTGGGCGAGGTGCAACCTGGGCCGGTGCGGACTTCCGAGCCGCTGGAGGAGATCGCGCTTGTGCCGATGGGCGGGGCGCGGCTCCGGATTTCGGCTTTTCCGCGGATTGGCGACGGGCCGGACGCGGTTGCCTGGACTGGTCCCGCTCCCATCGTGCAGGCTTCCGCGAGTACGCATTTCGACCCTCCCTCTGCGGTCTTCGACGGCCTGGCGCCGGCCAATTCCGCCGATCGCTCGATCCCGCGCTTCCTCTGGCCGCAGCGAGGCGCCGGCGGAGCCGGCGTCGGCAGGTGGATCGAATACCGCTACTCGGAGCCGCGCCAGATCGGCTCCGCGGAGGTCTACTGGGCGGTAGATGAGGCGGCCGAATGCGCCACGCCATCGTCCTGGTCGCTGGAGTGGTGGGACGGCGCCGCATGGAAAGCCGTGGAAGGCGCCGGCGCCTATCCCGCGGAGAAGGACAGATTCAACCAGGTGCGCTTCACCCCGGTGCGCACGACCGCGATCCGCCTTCGGGTGACGGCGCAAAGCGGCCGGACGGCAGGAATAATGGAGTGGCGCGTGGGGGAATGACAAGAACCGCTCTCCGACGTTCGCGGCTCGGCGTGAAGCCATGTGCGTCACTCCGAGCCGTGAACGTTAGAAGCTGTAAAGGAAACGCCCGCAAGCGGGCGAAGCGGGCGTAACCGCCCGCTCCACCAACACAAACCCACGACGTGTCTTGGTGGCGCAGGCGGTTTCGCCTGCGAAACGCGGATTCTATTGCCGGTTCTTAGAGAGCGGTCGTAAGGAGGGTAGAATCAGACCACTTCGCCGCGGATCAGGTCGGGGTAGGTTTCGCGCTGGCGAATGACGCGCCAGCCGGTACCCTCCACCAGGACCTCCGGGACCCGCGGGCGGGAGTTGTAGTTGGAGGAAAGCACGAAGCCGTAGGCGCCGGCATCGCGGACGGCCAGGAAGTCGCCGGGCATCACGTTGGCCATTTCGCGGTCGCGGGCCAGGAAGTCGCCGCTTTCGCAGACCGGGCCGACCACGTCGGCGGTGATGGGCGGAAGGGAATTACGGCGCACCGGCGCGATTTCGTGGTGGGCGTGGTAGAGCGCAGGGCGGATGAGATCGTTCATGGCGGCGTCCACCACCACGAATTCGCGCGGGCCGTTGCGCTTGCGGTAGAGCACGCGGGTGAGCAGCGCGCCGGCCGGTCCCACGATGGAGCGGCCCGGCTCGATCATCACGGTGAGGCCGCTTTCCCGCAGCAGGGCGTGGACGCTTTCGACGAACCCGCGGATAGCGGGGGCCTCTTCCTCCGCGCGGTAGGCGATGCCCAGGCCGCCGCCGAGATCCAGATGGCGGATCGGCTGTCCCTCCGCGCGCAAGGCGGAGGCCAGCTCGAGGGCCTTGCTCACGGCCTCCAGAATGGGGCTGGGGTCGAGGATCTGCGAGCCGATATGGCAGCTCACCCCCTCGGCCGCGAGGTTCGAATAGCGGCGCGCGCGTTCGTACACCGCGGCGGCCTCGCGGATGTCGATCCCGAACTTATGCCGGCTCAAGCCCGTGGAAATGTACGGGTGAGTGGCGGCATCCACGTCGGGATTCACGCGGATGGAGAAGCCCGCCTTCACGCCGCGGCGGGCGGCCAGGGCGTCGATCAGATTCAACTCCGATTCCGACTCGCAGTTGAAGCTGTGGATGCCGCTTTCGAGCGCGTATCCCACCTCGGCGGCGGTCTTGCCGACGCCCGAGTAGACCACCTTGGAGGGATCGCCGCCGGCCTGAATCACGCGATACAACTCGCCGCCCGAAACGATGTCGAAACCCGCGCCGGCCTTGGCCAGCAACGCCAGCACGGCGAGGGACGAGTTGGCCTTGACGGCGTAGCAGACCGAGTGCGGCAGATCGCCGAAGGCTTCGTCGTAGGCGCGGTAGTTGGCAAGAATCGCCTGGCTCGAATACACGTAGGCCGGCGTGCCGGCGCGCGCGGCGAGATCGGCGAGGGGCACCTGCTCGCAGTAGAGGTCGTTTCCGGAATAGGAGAACATGGCGGCTGCTGTCAGTATGCCACGGACCGGTGGGGCGGACGATCGTTGTTCGTCGTCTGCCGCTCTTGCGGGGCGGGACGCGCCAGATGCTATTATCCTTTGGCAAGGAGTCCAGGATCTTGAAATTCACCCGCCGTACCATGCTGCAGTTGACCGCTTTCGCGCCCGCGATGAGGCCGCTGTTCGGCCAAGCGCAGCCGGCGCCGGGCAGCCGTTCCATCGTGTCGCTTGTCAAGGGCGAAGATCGCCGCAGGATGGCCGCGGCGGCGTTGCAAGCCATAGACGAGCAGATCCGGCCGGCGCTCGCGGCCAAGAAGTATGTGCTGATCAAGCCCAACTGCGTGGCCAACCCGAATGCGCTTTCGGCCACCCACACGGACACGGTGAACGGGATTCTGGACTATCTCGAGCCGCGCTTCAAAGGCCCCGTAATCATCGCCGAGGCGTCGTCGGGTGACACGATGCAGGGCTACGAGCAGTACGGATACAATCGCCTCGCGGCGGAGCGCCGCTCGCAGCAGGTTCAGCTAATCGATTTCAACCGGGAAGCCAAGTTCAAGGTGGTCCCGCTGATGAACTACGACCTGCACGCCACGCCCGCGCGGCTTGCGGCGCGCCTCTTCGACCCGGACGCCTTCGTCGTCTCTTCGGCCGTTCTGAAGAGCCACAACGTGCTCGTAGCGACCCTCTCGATCAAGAACATGTGCATGGGCGCGCCGCTCCACAGCATCCAAGGCGAGACGCCGCGCTGGACCGACAAGCGCGTGGCGCACAACGGCGTGCGCCAGACCAACTACAACATGTTCCTTGTCTCGCAGGCCCTGAAGCCTTCCTGGGGCGTAGCCCTGATCGACGGATATCAGGGGATGGAGGGCGACGGTCCGGCGGGCGGGACGCCGGTGGATTCCCGTATAGCCATCGCGTCCACCGATTTTGTGGCCGCCGATCGCGTCGGCGTCGAGGCCATGGGCATCGACCCCGCATGGCTCGGGTACCTGGGCTACTGCGGGGATTTCGGCATCGGGCAGTACGATCTCTCGAAAATCGATATCCGCGGCGCCAAGATCGCGGACGTGCGGAAGAAATACACCCTGCATAAGGACATCGAACGCGAGCTGCAATGGATGGGGCCGATGCAGGAACTGCCGGTGCGGATCGGGTAGGGGCGGGCGGGCCGGTGGGGCGGCGGCCTCGGCTACTTCGCCACAATCGCCACCGTGTGAATCGTGATCTCGACTTCCTGGCTTACGCGCAGGAATAGGGTGCTGGGGTTCTTCATGCCCCATTTCACGTAGGGCACGTTGAATTTGGCGGTGGCCGTGTACTGGCCGCCGGCGGCTTCCACATCCACGGGCATGACAATCTCGTGCTCGGCGCCGTGGATGGAGAACATGCCGCGAAGCTGCACGTGGGAGACGCCCTGAGGGGCCACCTGGCCCTCGACGCGGTCGAGGCGGAAGACGATTTCGGGATAGCGGTCGCTCTCCAGGATGTCCTTGTGCATGCGCTTGTCGCGGGAGCCGTTGCCGCTTTCGCCGCTGGCGGCGTCCACCACAAGCTCGCCCGAGGCGCGGCCAGTGGCGGGGTCGAAGCGGAGGTCGCCGCGGCTGAGCCGAAAGGTCCCATGCACGGTGTGGAGGACGGAGTCGAGCGTGTATTCCACCTTGGTCTGGGCAGGTTCGATCCGGAGGAGCGTATCCTGAGCGGAGATCGCGGCGGCCGCGATGGCGGCAAGCGCGAGGATGCGGGAAACGAGTCGAGTTAGTTTCATCACACGGTTAACATGCGCCAGCCCAGGGCCAGCCCGTTGGACGCAAAAGCGAACGGGGAAAGCTCTCCGACGTGCATGGCGAGCATGCGGGCGAGAAGGCGCGGATCGGCAGCCATGGCGCGGATGGCGCGCCGGCGCAGGCGGCCACGCGAGCCCATCAGGAGCATGAGGTTCGACATGAATTCCGGGCGCTTGCCGATGCGGCGGTGTTCGGCCTGGTAGAGTCTGAGATCCTCCGCCGCCAGGGCGCCGGCGAGCGCCACGGCTTGCTGAAACAGCAAGCAGAGGCCCTCGCCGGTAATGGCGTCCACGGAACCCGATGCGTCGCCAACCAGCGCCACGGGCCCACGGCAGACGGCGTTCAGGCGGCGGGAGGCGGAAACGGCGCCGCGCTCGAGCGTGGACGGCCTGGCGGCGGCCAACCGGCGCGCCAGTTCGGGAAACTGCGGCAGCGCATCGTCCAGGCGCAGATGCGGGTTGCGCGAAATGAGCACCACGCAGATCTCGCTCGCGCCGACGGGCGTAATGTAAAGCTGGCAGCCGTCACCCCAATGGATTTCCATGAACTCGCTCCCGTGCGGGACGCGGTAGTGGCGGCGGAACCCGTAGCGCAAGCTGTCGCGCCGGCAGGCATCGAGTCCGGCCCAGTGGCGCACGGGCGAGCGCGAGCCATCGGCGCCGACGATCCAGCGCGCGCGCACCAGGCGGCCATCGGCTATCACGCCGTCTTCAACGAGTCCCGTGACGCGCGCGCCCCAGGCGAGGCGGACCCCGGCGGCCGCGGCGTGGTCCACCATGAGGCGGTGCAGCGCGGTGCGGCGCAAGCCCAGCCCATGGCCCCGCGGGAAAGCCGCTTCCACCGAGGTCTCGCCCTCTCGAAAGCGGATGCCGCGGAAGGGGACGCCGCCAGCCAAATCCAGATCGATGCCGAGCGCGCGCGCGGCGGCAATGCCGTCGGGCATGATTCCCTCGCCGCAGGCCTTGTCGATGGGCGGGACGGAACAATCGGCCAGCGTGACATCGAAACCGCGGCGGCGCGCGGCGATGGCGGCGGCCAAGCCGGCGGGCCCGCCGCCGATGACGAAGACGCCGGTGGATTCGGGAAGCGGCCTCACGGCCGCACGCTCTGCGATGCGGAGGAGTCCAGCCGCGCCAGTTCCAGCATATATAGCGGATTGTGGGGAAACTCCCGCGTCAAGCCGTTGAGCAGGTCGCGGGCCTGCCCGATGTCGCCATCGCGCAGCGCCGCCACGGCCAGCAGCAGGCGCGCGAAGGGGGCCAGGTAATGGCCCTTGGCGGCTGTGATGCGGAGCTTTTCGATGCCGAGATCGCGGTCGGTTTGGGCGCCCGCCACGCGAAGCAGCAGCCGCACGAACGCGGGTTTGACGCTGAGCATGTAGTTCTCGACGCCCACCGCGAGCCACGCGTCGGAGAAGTCGGGGTCGGCGGCCAACAGACGCTGGGCCTGCTGGCGCGCGGCCTTCATTTCCTTGAACGAGGCGACATAACGCTTGTCGACGAGAGCCAGGTAGTCGCTATGCAGGCCGCCCGCCAGGACGGCCGCGAACATGGCGTTGTTATCGTCCGGAGAGCGCGCGGCGAGTTTCCGGGCAGCGTCCAGCGCGGCTTCGAATTGGCGCTTGACCTCGGGATCGGGCGTGAGCTTGTGGTCGGTGACGAAGTGCTGGTCGTGGATGAAGAATTCCGACTGCAAAATGTGGAGGCGGTCGAACTCGGCGAACAGAAACGCGGCCGCGTCGGAAACGGGTCCCATGGGGTCGGCGGGGTGCAGGCGCTCCCACTCCTGGAAGCTGTGGTGCGCTTCGGCGAACTGAAGGTTGTACATCTGGCGGTAGCCGGCGTCGAGCAGCGGCGCGGGTTGCGCGTGCGCGAGCGCGGCGGCGGCGCAGAGAAGCGGAATGGAAAGCAATCCTTTGGGCGGCATGCGGCTAGACGTCGATGGCGCGGCGGTCCCTATCGTTCCGAGCGCAACAACTGCCGCTTGTTTCCTGAGACGGTTGAAAAGGCCGGCCCGTTACGTTGTCCTCGCGATTTTGCCCGGAAGGCGGCACTATTGATAGCTTAAGGTATATGGACTACGTCAGGCTTGGATCGGCGGGCGTGAAGGTTTCGAGAATCTGCCTTGGGACCATGACCTACGGCTCGAAGCAGTGGCGCGAGTGGGTGCTGGACGAAGAGGAGAGCCGGCCGTTCCTGCGGCGCGCGCTGGAGCTGGGCATCAATTTTTTCGACACGGCCGACATGTACTCGGTGGGCGTGAGCGAAGAGATCCTGGGACGGGCGCTGCGGGATTTCGGACCGCCGCGGGACCAAGTGGTGGTCGCCACCAAGGTATTCAACCCCATGGGCGACGGGCCGAACCAGCGCGGGCTTTCGCGCAAGCACATCCTGCACTCGATCGACGCGAGCCTGGAGCGGCTGGGGATGGATTACGTGGACCTCTACCTGATCCACCGTTTCGACTACGAAACGCCGATCGAGGAGACCCTCGAAGCGCTCGACGACGTGGTGAAAACCGGGAAGGCGCTCTACATCGGAGCCTCGTCCATGTTCGCGTGGCAATTCGCCAAAATGCTCTGCAAGGCCGATGAAATGGGCCTGACGCGCTTCGTGGCCATGCAGAACCACTACAACCTGGTCTACCGCGAGGAGGAGCGCGAAATGCTGCCGCTGTGCCGCGAGGAGGGCATCGCGGTGACTCCGTGGAGCCCGCTGGCGCGCGGCTTCGTGGCGGGCAACCGAAGCCGGGAAGATCGCGGCGAGACCCTGCGCGCCAAGACCGACGCGTACGCGCACAGCCTGTACTATCAGCCATCCGATTTCGACGTGGCGGACCGCGTCACCCAGATCGCCCTGAATCGGGGCGTCCCCAACGCGCAGGTGGCGCTCGCGTGGGTCCTGCAGCAGCCCGGGATTACCGCGCCGGTTATCGGCGCGAGCAAGATGCGGCACCTGGACGACGCCGTGGCGGCGCTGAGCCTAAAGCTCGACGAGGGAGAATTAAAGGCGCTGGCGGAGCCTTACCAGCCGCACCGGATCTTGGGGCATTCGTAGGCCAGTGGCGCAGGCACTCTTGCCTGCCGCGTCCCGACTCATCGGGACGCTTGTGGGGCGCGTATCAAAGCGCGTCCCGACGAGTCGGGACGCGGCAGACTGAGAGTCCGCGCCACGTGAGCGCTGCGTCTCCGCGTCAAAAAAAGCGCCCACCTACAGAATGTACCGGCTCAGGTCCTGGTCCTTGACGATATCGGCCAACTGCTTGCGGACGTATGCGGAGTCCACTTTCACGGTCTTCTTCTTCAGGTCCGGGCCTTGAAAGGAGATCTCCTCGAGCATCTTCTCCATGATGGTGTGCAGGCGGCGGGCGCCGATGTTTTCGGAGCCTTCGTTCACCTGGGCGGCGAACTTGGCCACCTCTTCGAGCGCGTCGTCGGTCAGGATTAGCTTGATGCCTTCGGTTTCGAGCAGGGCGATGTACTGTTTGGCGAGCGCGTTCTTGGGCTCTTTCAGGATGCGGATAAAATCGTCCACCGTGAGCGATTTCAGCTCGACGCGAATGGGGAAGCGCCCCTGGAGCTCGGGGATCATGTCGCTCGGCTTGGAGACGTGGAACGCGCCGGCGGCGATGAACAGGATGTGGTCGGTGCGAACGAAGCCGTGGCGCGTGTTGACGGTGGTGCCTTCGACGATGGGGAGGATGTCGCGCTGCACGCCCTCGCGGCTGACGTCGGGGCCGTGTCCGGATTCGCGTCCGGCGATTTTGTCGATTTCGTCGAGGAAGATGATGCCGCTCGATTCGACGCGCTCGAGGGCGATGCGCGTCACCTGGTCCATGTCGATGAGCTTCTGCTCTTCCTCCTGGACGAGGTAATCGAGGGCTTCGGCCACGCGCATTTTGCGGCGGCGGGTCTTCTGGCCGAAGATGTTGGGCAGCATGTCCTTGATGTTGATGCCCATTTCCTCGATGCCGGCGTTGGTGCTGATCTCGAAGGTGGGGGCGCGGTCCTTCACCTCGATATCCACCAGGCGCTCGTCCAGTTTGCCTTCGCGCAAGCGCTCGCGGAGCTTCTCGCGGGTGCGCTCGGCGCTTTCGCTCGGCTCCGGCTGGGGAGGCATGAGCAGGTCCAGAAGGCGGTCCTCGGCGTTCATTTCGGCGCGGTCGGACACTTCGTCGAGACGCTCTTCCCGTACCATGTCTATGGAAATGTCCACCAGGTCGCGGATCATCGATTCGACGTCGCGTCCCACGTAGCCCACTTCGGTGAACTTGCTGGCCTCGACCTTGAGGAACGGGGAGTTGGCGAGGCGCGCCAGGCGGCGGGCGAGCTCGGTCTTGCCGACGCCGGTAGGGCCGATCATGAGGATGTTCTTGGGCATGACCTCATCGGCCATCTCGGGCGCGAGCTTCTGGCGGCGGATACGGTTGCGCAGGGCGATGGCCACGGCGCGCTTGGCCTCGGCCTGTCCGACCACGTGCTTATCCAGCTCGCGCACGATCTCCCGAGGAGTGAGCTCGTCCAGCAGCGGTTCCTCGTCCACCGACTGGCCGGGAAGATAGATCACCATTAACCGAGCTCCTCAAAGGTCGCGTTGGCGTTCGTGTAGATGCAAATCCTGGCGGCGATGGCCATGGCCTCCTCGGCGACGCGGCGGGCGGAGAGATCGGTATTGCGGATCAGCGCGGTGGCCGCGGCCAGGGCGAAGGGGCCGCCGGAGCCGATCGCCGCGACGCCCTCGTCGGGCTCGATCACGTCGCCGTTGCCGCTCACCAGGTAGGTGCTCTTGGCATCGGCCACCAGGAGAAGCGCCTCGAGGTGACGCAGCACGCGGTCGGTGCGCCATTCCTTGGCCAACTCCACCACGGACCGCGACAGGTTGCCGTTGAACTGCTCGAGCTTCGATTCGAAGCGGGCGAACAGCGCGAAGGCGTCGGCCGTGGAGCCGGCGAAACCGGCGATAATCTTGTCGTTGTAGAGCCGCCGCAACTTCCTGGCGGTATCCTTGATCACTTCCTGGCCGAGCGTCACCTGGCCATCGCCCGCCATGACCACTTTGTCATCGCGGCGGACGCAGATCACCGTCGTCGAGCGCATTTTTTTCGGCATTGTCTGGGGTAATTATAGTTTATCGCACGCGCCGGATGCGGCTTCCGCGGCGGCATGTCGCGGCGGCATGGGGGGGATCGGCCGGCGCGGGATCGAAGGCCCCCCGCGGGCAGGCCGCCAGCGCCTGCCAACGGATTGCCGATAGATGATGTATCCCCAGTTCGGGTAAGCACTCGCGAAAAAGCACGACAAAAAAGCGCGACAAAAAAGCGCGAGGCAGGTTGCCGCGGGCGGGTGATATAATAAATTGGCATTCGACTCTTGATTTCCGCTTTCGTCGCAGAAGGGGGGTTGCGTGAGTCTATCCGCGCCTCCCTTTTTTGGTTTCGCGAGCGGCCGCTCGAGTGGAGTGCATTTCTTAAGCAAACCAGAGAAGGAACAGAAGCAGATGAAAGAAAAAGGTACAGTGAAGTGGTTCAACGCAGCCAAGGGCTACGGCTTTATCCAGAGGGAGAACGGAGAAGATGTCTTCGTGCATTTCTCGGCGATTCAAACGGAGGGTTATCGAAGCCTGGATGAGGGCGCGAGAGTCGAGTTCGAGGTGACGAAAGGGCCCAAGGGTCTGCAGGCGACCAACGTCACGGCGGCCTGACCCATTCTCGCGGGCCGGGGAGTTCGGCTCCCCGGCCCGCCAACCCACGGAGGTCTATGAGCAAAGAGGACAGCATCGAAGTAACCGGCGTGGTGCTCGAGAAGTTTCCCAGTGGGCTGTTCAGCGTGGAGCTCGATCACGAGCGTAAAGTCCTGGCTCACCTCGCCGGGAGGCTGCGCCGGAACCGCATCCGCGTCCTGGCGGGCGACAAGGTCACCTTGGAGCTGTCGCCATACGATCTGACCAAGGGCAGAATCACCTTCCGGCACAGGTAACCCGAGCCGTTTCCCATCCGCCTTTCCCAGAGGCGATTCAGTGCGCGCCGCGTCGCGGACGCGCCTTTCGTCCCGCGCCGCAACATTTGGGCGAAGACAGTCACAAGCGAGTGGAATTCCTTTTCAAATTATCGGGAGAATCCAGTAAGTTACTGATTCTAAAAGGATAAAACCGGTTTCATGAGAGCGCCAAACGATCCCGAGCAGAAGCCGCGCGGGCGGGTTGGGCGCCTCTCGCCCGCTACAATGAAATCGGAGAGCGGGATGGATAAGCCAAAAAGCACTCAGGGGCGGGCCAGAAGATCGCCTTCGGACCCCACCGAAGACCTTATCGCCGGACTGTCCCGGAAGGTAGTCGGCCAGCCGGAAGCCACGCGGGTCATCGTTCCCTACATACAGATGTACCAGGCCGGCCTGGCGCCCGAGGGGCGGCCGGTGGGAGTTTTTCTGCTTCTCGGGCCGACGGGCACCGGCAAGACCAAGACCGTGGAGGCGCTGGCCGACGTGCTGCACGGGAGCGAGAAGAACGTTCTGAAGGTCGACTGCGGGGAGTTCCAGATGGAGCACGAGGTCGCCAAGCTGATCGGCGCTCCTCCGGGCTACCTGGGCCACCGCGAGACGCAGCCCATGCTGACCCAGCAGAAGCTGACTTCGGTCACCAGCGAGAAATGCAGCCTGTCGCTGGTGCTTTTCGATGAAATCGAGAAAGCCGCGCCCTCCATGGCGCGCTTGCTGCTGGGCGTTCTCGACAAGGGCGTGCTGCGCCTCGGCGACAACTCGACGGTCAATTTCGAGAAGAGCCTGGTGTTCCTGACCAGCAATCTGGGCGCGCGCGAGATGATCCGCGAGATCAACCCGGATTTTGGCTTCCAGTCGGTCAAGGGCGGGGAGCCGCGGACGGACCTGACCGGCAAGCTGCGGAACATCGGCATGATCTCCGTGCGGAAGCGCTTCTCGCCGGAATTCGTGAACCGCATCGACGCCATCATCACCTATCGGCCGCTTACGGCCGAAGCGCTGTCGGCGATTCTCGACATCCAGATCGCGGACCTGCAGAACCACGTCAACACGCGACTGGGCAACCGTTCGTTCACGCTCGAGGCATCGCCCGAGGCGCGCGGGTTTCTGCTCGAGAAGGGTTCGAGCGCGGAGTACGGCGCGCGCGAGCTGAACCGCACGATCCACCGTTTTCTCACGCAGCCGCTGGCCACGCTGGTGGCCACCAACCAGGTAAGCCCGGGGGCCAGGGTCCGGGTGGAGGTGGCCGAGGATCGCGACAAGCTGAACATCCGGTCGCTGGCCGGGGAAGCCGCGGCGGCCTCGCCTCCCCCCACGGTGATGCTGGTGGACGACAACCGCGAGCTGCTTCACTATCTGGAGCGGCTGATGGCGGATGCCGGCTGGAAGCTGCTGACGGCTGAATCCGCCACCGAGGCCAAACGCCTGATGGCGGAGCACAAGCCCGACGCGGCGCTGCTCGACTACATGCTGCCGGACGGCAACGGCGTCGAGCTTGGCGTGGAATTCCTGCAAGCCGCGCCGGACGCTCTGGTCATCGTGATGACCGGAACGATCCTGCCTGCCGAAGAAGAAGCGCTGTGCGAGGAGCACAGTTTCCCGGTGCTGCGCAAACCCTTCCTCGCATCCGACGTGATGAACCAGATCCGCGGCCGGCTGTCCGGGGCCGGGGCGGCGGGCCGGGGGTAGAAGAAAAGCACTCCGCTCGCGGCGCTCCTCACCCGCCGGACCGGGGTGGCGGAAGCATCCAACGATCTGGTAGGATGACACGAGTGGCTGCGCGCGGCCGGGCCCAGTCGAACCTGGCGGAGGCCGGATTCGATGCCCGACTCGCGACGGAAACGAGGCGCACCGTGTTGTACGACAGCACCCGGACTCTGCTGCAAAGCATCTTGCGATCGCTGGAAACGGCGGGCGAAGGGGAATGGGACGGGCAGATCGAATCCTGCCGTCAGGCGATTTACGAGATGTACCAGATGTCCGTGCCGGCTTACCGGCCTTACAAGACGGACCGCTCGGACGCCAAGGGGGCGGCGCGAGTTCCGGATCCGGAGAGGCTGATCCGGGCCGTGCCTCACGTCAAGTCGATGGTGAGCGCAATCCGGCGCCGCGACCAGGCCACCGCGCTCGAATGCGGTCGTGCGGCGCTCGCCGCCATGTGACGCGCTGGCGGCTAGAATAGGAACTTGAATTCCCGGTCGTTCCCGGGAATCGACGTCCTATGAAACTCAGCGCCGTTCTTCTCTTCGCGGTTCTCGCCGCGCTCGGGCTCTCGGGCGCCGGCCAATCGGGCGCCCAGCCGGTTGCTCCCAGCGCAGCGATCAAAGTCGATCAAGCGGGCTACCTGCCCGGCGCTCCGAAGGTGGCGCTGGTGGCAGCCCCCAGTCCGGCGGCCGATTTCACGGTTCGGCGCGCTCCCGGCGGGGCCGTGGCGTTCCGCGGCAAGCTGGGCGCGGCGGTGGAAGATCCGGATTCCGGCGACAAGGTACAGGCGGCGGATTTCGGCGCTTTCCAGACAGCCGGCAAATACTTCATCGACGTTCCCGGGGTGGGCAGAAGCTGGGAATTCGCCATCGGCGCGAACGTCTACGCGCGCGCGTTCTACCTGGCCATGCGCTCCTACTACGGCCAGCGTTGCGGCATCGCCGTGGATCTGGGACCGGAATTCCCCGCGTACAAACACGCCGCCTGTCACCTCACGGGCGCATGGCACGCCTCTTCCGGAAAATCCGGCCCGCGAACGTCGGCCAAGGGCTGGCACGACGCCGGCGATTACGGCCGCTACGTGGTGAACTCCGGCATCACAACCGGCACGCTGCTTTGGACATACGAAATGTTCGCCAGCCGCGTTAAGAACGTGAAGCTGGACATTCCCGAATCCGGCAACGGAACGCCGGACATCCTCAACGAGATCAAGTGGAACCTCGATTGGATGCTTTCCATGCAGGATGAGGACGGCGGCGTCTGGCACAAGCAGACCAGCGAAAAGTTTTGCGCGTTCATCATGCCGGAGAAGGACGACCTGATCAGCTACGTGGTCGGAACCGGGCAGGCGCCGTTCAAGAGCTCCTGCGCCACCGGCGATTTCGCCGCGGTGATGGCCGCCGCCGCGCGGGTCTACAAACCCTTTCAGACGGACTACGCGGCGCAGTGCCTGCGCGCGGCGCGGCAGGCGTGGACGTGGCTCGACAAGAACCCCAACGTGCGGTTCAACAATCCGCCGGGCGTCTCGACGGGCGGCTACGGCGACGGCAACTGCGCGGACGAGCGCCTCTGGGCCGCGGCTGAACTGGCGCGCTCCACCGGCGACGCATCCTACGAGAAGTATTTCCTGGACCACTACGGCGATTTCAAGAACTCCATTCGGGCCGCCAACCCGCAGTCCTGGGGCAGCGTCGCGAACCTGGGGCTGTGGACCTACGCGCTCGGCAAGGGCGGGAACGCCGAGGCCGCCGGCGCCATCCGCGAAGCCTCGCTGAAAGCCGCCGGCGAGATTGTCGCGCGCACCGCCGCGCTGGGATACCGCGACAGCATGACCACCAGGGACTACATCTGGGGTTCCAACAGCGTAGCCGCCAATTACGGAATGCAACTTCTGGTGGCGAACGCCTTCAAGAGCGATCCGCGCTACGTGCAAACGGCCCTCGACAACCTGCACTACCTGCTCGGCAGGAACCCGTTCTCCATGTCGTACGTGACCTGGGTCGGCGCCAATCCGCCGCACCATCCGCACCACCGCCCCAGCGGCGCGGACGGCATCGACCAGCCGTGGCCCGGTTTCCTGGTCGGCGGCCCGAACAGCGGCCGCAGCGATCCGGCCATGCGCGCCAAAGTGCCCGCCGGCCTCCCGCCCGCCAAGGCGTACATCGACGATCAGGAGGCCTACGCGGCCAACGAAGTGGCCATCAATTGGAATGCCCCGCTGGTGTTTCTGCTGGCGGGCGCGTTGAAATAGGACAGCGGGGTTGATCGTGCGTCTCAGGCGCCCGGATCTCAGAGGAATGGGTTGACGATCACGGCGCCGCGAACGACGCGGCCGTGCTGCAGATCTTCGGTGAGAACGCGCGCGCAACCGGCCTGCAATGCCGCGCCGACGATAAGCGAATCGTAGAATGCCCACCCGGTCTCGTCCGCGATGGAGAGCGCCTCGGAATACAGAGTCCCGCTTGGCAGGACTTCGCACAGCGGCAACAGGACGCGCCGGAGGTAAAACTGCGCGTCGGCCACGCTCATCCCGTGGCGCCGCAGGGCGACATTCAAGAACTCCTGAACCACCTGAAAGCCGATCACCGCGTTTCCGGTGCGCAGGGCTTGTTCCACAAGGTGCCGGGCCGTATCGCGTTTCCTGGCGTCTCCGCCAGCCTCGAAGCTGTAGACCAAGATATTCGTGTCGAGGAAGCTTCGGTCGTTCGGAGGCGTCACCGCTGGTTCATCTCATCGCGCGTGAACGTCCGTTCGAACTTGACATGCGACAGTCGCCGCATCACTTCTTCGAAGGGCATCCTCTCCGCGGACTCGCCAGCATACGACCCAAGCCAGTCGCGAAACGCTTCCTCCAGGGAACGGTTCTCCCGGCGGGCGCGATCGCGGGCACGATCAATCAACCTCTCATCGGCCGCGAAGGTGATGTCGCACATAACTTCACTATATACCCTCACGCGACCGGGCTTCGGGGTATTTTCCCCCGCGATCCATCGCAGGCCCGTGAGGAGACGATCTTGGGGAAAACGGGGAACAACTATCGAGGTGTCTTGCGAGGTGACTGGTCGGGCGGGTTACTCTGAGGATCCACCGTCTCCGGGCGGGCCTGCATAAGAATAGTCACGCCCGCAGGTCAGCAATCGTCGGCCCACACTCCAAGTGACTGAAGAATCAATCCCACCCGGCGAAAGCGGGCACGAATCGGAACAAAGAATTGGCGCGCCCGCGGCAATTTCTTGTTCCGATACGGCCGTTCACCGCCCCGGCGCGGCCGGAATCGGGCTGGGCGCCCATGGAACCACGCCGGTGAAGGCCTCGTCCAGCGTAATGTTGTCATTATTCAGAAGCTGGCCGGTGGCCCGGTCCAGTTCCACGCGCGCCTTGGCGTAAGCCGCCTGTGCGGTGACCTGGTTGGATTCCGCCGTCACCAGATCGCGCTGGTCGAGGATCACGTTATAACTGGTCGAGGCTCCCACCTCCAGCTTTTTCCGCTCCGCGTCCAACGTCTCCTTTTGCAGCAGGACCGCCTTGACGGCGGCCTGATACTGGGCTCGCGCCTGCGTGAGACCAATCAGCGAATTCTGCACGTCCACGCGCACCTGGTTTTCCTGGCGCTGCAGGCCGAGCTGTTGCTGGCGGTATGTCAATTCGTCCGTAATCGCCTGCGCCTGCGCCGTCCGGTTGCGGATGGGAATGTTGAGATTGAATCCCGCCGAGTAGTTCGGGAAATTGCGATCGAACAACTGCGCCAGAACCGTGCCGTATCCCCCGATGAAGAATGGAGTGTTGCTATGAACCGTCCCGACCGGGGCCGGCAGGGGGTTGACCTGACCGGCTAGCGCATTGTTGGCCAGGTTGCCTACCAGGTCCAGTGTCGGCAGCAAGGCATTCCTCGATCCCTTCATGGTGAACTCCTGGTTCTGAAGCTGCATGCGGCTCTGGACCAGTTCGGGACGCGAGGAAAGCGCCTGCGCCATCAGGTCCTGAACCGGCGTGACCGGCTCGACGCCGGGAAGCCGGATCGAGTCGGTGGGAATGATGCGCGCGTCCGCGATCGAAGGACTCGCCACGCCGGTGCGGCTCAGCGCCGTCTTGATAATCGTCTCCTGCTGCGACACGCGCATCTGGGCCCCTAGTAGGGCCTGCTCATTGGTGGCGATCTGCGCCTCGGCGCGCACCACTTCGATCGACGCCAGCGTCCCCACCTCCACCTGCCGCTTGTTGTCCTCGAGCAGCTTCTGGGAGGCCGCTAGAGCGTCTTCCGCCACCTTCACCGCGTCGTTGAACGCCACCAGGTCCCAGTAGAGTTCCATCACCGCGGCCACCGTCGTGACCACTTGAAGCTTGACCGTGAGGTCGGCCACTTCGCGGTTGTTCTTGGCGATCCGGATCTGCCGCGAGTTTACGGCGAAGCCGAAACCCTGCATCAGGTGCTGGGTGAACGAGAACGATAACGAGGAATTGGTGGCCGGGTTGAAGTCCGCGCGCAAACTGTTGTTCTGGACGGTGCTGTTGCTCAGCCCGAGGTTCACGGTCGTGCCGCTCAGGAACCCCTTTTGCACGCTTAGCCCGCTGGTGTCCTGCCGCGTGATCAGGAAGTTGGTTCCCGTGGTGAACGCGCTGCTCTGCGGCGCGGTGGCGTGCGCCCAGCTCCCGCTGCCCACCAGCATCGGGTCCAGGCTGGGGATGGCCGGTCCCGACGATTGGATCACGCTCGAACCGACGGCGGTCGAGCTGCCCGCGCTCGCGCCGGCGGACGCGCTGGGCGTGCCTCCCGTGGTTCCCGTGCTGCTGACCGAAGAACTCGACGGGCCGGCCGTAATGCTTGTCGAGACGCCCCGCGCCGCCGCGCCCGCGTGCGTCGCGAGCAGCGCGGCTTCGGCCAGTTGAGGGCCGTAACGCTGAATCTGAATATCCAGATTGTTCTCGAGCGCCAGGGCGATGCAGTCCTGCATCGAGAGATACAGGTTCCCCCCGCGCAGGAGAGATTCCAGGCGGTTGGAGTTCGCCAGACTGGGCGCGGGCGCCGCCTTGGACCGGTACGGGCCGAACAGGTTGCCAAGCCATCCGCGAGACGCCGGCGGGGCGGATTGCGTGGCGGCGGCCTGGTTGGGCGGGTCGGCCGGCCCGCCGGCGGCGAAGCTGCCAGCGGGCGCAACCAACAGCGCGGCGCACAGCAAAGAGAGAAACGGTCGAACTCGATCCATGGCTGGTCCTTTATCCATTCTAGGGGGGCAGGCGATTAGCCTGCCCATGCAAACCGCAACGTCTGCCGGTCTTGCCGTCTAATGTAACTAACTTCCATCTGAAAGTGTCAAGTTCTCAACCGGCCTTCGGAAGCGGAAAAGCCCCGTAAATCGGTAGATCCATTGGCCCGTCCACGCGATCCAGGGCTTGTCGCAGCTCGCCGTTAACACGCCCTGTCTGGCCCGCCGGGCCAACTCCCCAAGCGTCTGATTCGTACCGGGCCGGTAGCCCTCCAGGGGAAGCATGCGCTCGTGGATGGCGTCCGGGACCCAGCCGGGCTGTGGGAAAAACAGGGTTTCCAGCTCGGCGGCCGGGGTGGTCCAATTCCTCGACCCGATTACCACCGGCGGCGCATCCAGGACTCTTGTCTCATGCAAGATGAGCCTGAACCGAGGCCCGGATTCTCACACAAGATGAGCCTGAAGGGGAAAGATCGGGATGCTGGGTATTGATCATCAGCATGGACGATTCGGAAGCCACCAGCCTGGAGCAGATCCG
>CAIRXZ010000059.1 GCA_903882645.1 uncultured Acidobacteriia bacterium
CGGTAGCAGCGATGCGGCCAAGGCGGCGCAGGCGGTCAATGGCGGCGAACTGGCCGGTTTCGATAAGGCGCTGCTGGCCGCCTATGTCGATATGGCCCAGGATGTTTCGATGATCCGTAAGAACCGCGAAGAGCGGCGCAATCGAATGATGCAGAAGAAGGAGGGCTGATGATCCGGCGTATCGTTGGCGCAACAATCCTGGCGCTTGGGACGGCCATCAGCGCCTATGTAGCAGCCGGCCAGGACGCCGTGTTCTCCGTACCCGTGCCAAAACCCGGGCCGATGGATCTCTGCCCGGTCTGCGGCATGCTGGTCTCGAAGTATCCGAACTGGGTAGCGACCGTGGTCTGGAACGACGGCCATGCCCAGTATTTCGACGGGGCGAAGGATATGTTCAAGTATCTCCAGGCATTGCCTAAGTACGCTCCCGGCAGGCGTCGCGAGGACATCCGACTCATGGTTGTCACCGACTTCTATAACCTGGAGAAGATCGACGCAAGAAAGGCCTTCTACGCGATCGGATCGGACGTCATGGGCCCGATGGGATACGAGTTGGCGCCGCTCGCCACCAGGGCCGATGCCGTGGATTTCTTCAAAGACCACAAGGGCAAGCGTATTTTGAGTTTCGACGAAGTCACGCCGGAGATCGTCGCTCAGGTCGATACGGGGAAGTTTTAGCCTTTGCCCGCGTCCGACCGGCCTACCTCGCCGGTTTGGCGGCTTCGCCCAGTTCGGCGGGGTATCCGAGGTCGAACCAATCCTTGACCATGTTGGTGGGGATGTAGAGCGCCTTGACGCGAGTGAACCCCATCTGCTTCAAGAACTCCATGGCCGGTTTGATATTGGGGCAGTGGTCCCACGGGCAGCAGCCGCAATAGACCACGATTTCGCCGTCGCGCGGGACCTTGCCGACGGCTGCTTTGAGGGTGGCCAGGCCCTCGAGGGTGGATGCCGCACCCGTGTAGATCGAGTTAGGGATGTGCTTGCTGCGGTACAACACGGCGAATCCGACGTGGAGCAGCACGGGAGGCGCGCCTTTCGCCTGAAGGCGGCCAGCCAGTTCCCGGGGCTGGATCTGGGGAAAATCCGCGGCCAGCGCAAGGGCCAACGCGGTCAAGACTCCGATCGCGAAGAGCTTCATACAACCTCAATCCCGATGATGAAGACCGGGCAGAAAGCCGGCGGCGCGTCCGAACCGAGGGTCAATTTCGCTCTCTGGGGTTCCGCCCTTTGCGCTGATGACGATTTTCATTCGCGGGTTCCTTATGTGCGATACTCGTTCGGTGCAACTAACACCTATCCTAATATGGCCTTCCAGCTCGGGTCAAGCGCCGGCCGCTGGAAGCAGCGATCGGGGCTCCCAATCGTCTCGGCCGCCTACGGCTCCGGCGCGAAAGAACAGGAAGAACCTCGGTTGCAGCAGCGTATGGCGCGAATGCGCCGCCGGCTGGTTGTCGTATCCGAAAAGGGAGGAGCCGGCAAGAGCACGGCCGCGGCAAACCCCGCCGGTTCCCAGGATCTGTCGCGATGAGCCTGGAATTCTGAATACTACTTCTGTGAAACTCATCTTCTACACCATGCTGGCGGAAGTTGTCCATTTCCAGCAGGTTGCAATTTTGAAAACGGCCTAGTGACACGCTTTCTCTCCACCTGAGCCGAACTGGAGATATGTTCAGCATGGGCGCAACGCGGGTGGCAGGGCCACGCCACAGGCTTGAAAGACCTTGCCCGCTACTCCGGAAGCCTGGCCGCGAAAAACGTAACCCTTGCCGCTGATCGCGACCTCCATCTCAATCAGGTTGTCTAGATCCCGGATGACGTCGGCCCATTCCAGCTTCCACTCCTTGCGCGCCAAACGGTCTTCCAGTTCCTTGCGCAACACCAGCGCCAGGAACGAGCAGAACACGTGCCCACGAATCGTTTCGTCGCACTTGTGAAAAATCGGCCGGGTATCCAGCAGCGACTTCATCGAGCGGAAAACATCCTCGACCATCCACAGTTGCTTGTACTTCAGCGCCACCTCACGCGCCGGCAGATCCGTGTTCGTCGTCAGCACCCACTTACCGTCGTAGCGAGCGTCCTCCTTGATCTTGTCCTCGTCCACGGCAAACTGTTTGCCTCCCGCGCGCAGGTACTTACGATACCCTTTGTTACCCACCAGCGACTTATCTCCATGGCTCAGCGCCTCGCGTAGCGACGCAACCACGGCGTCGCGGTCGTGGCGATCCTTGGTCGCTTGGTCCTCGTTCACGCACACCACATACCGGCGCGTGTCTTCGACCCAGAC
>CAIRXZ010000060.1 GCA_903882645.1 uncultured Acidobacteriia bacterium
ATTGGAACGAAAAACAAGCCCCCTAGCGAATGCGAATTTGCCTCAGTTTGAGCAGAGCGCACTCCAGATGCGCAGGCAAGGGCTGTCAGCACCAATCAGAATGCTGGTTGCGGAATCGCTGCCGCCGGCCATCAGCCATCGGCTTTCGCCGCCTTTGGCGGCGAGGGGGTTTGGCTGAAGGCTGAGAGCTGAAAGCTGACAGCTTCCTGGCGGTAATTAGGTCCGAAACGAATGTAAATTGGGTCCAAGATCCGGGTCGCGATGAAGGTCAATGGCGCGCCCAGAACGAGCATCGGCAGGGCCAACAAAAGCTGCCAGAGCGGGTTGGGATTGCGGAAGACGTGGCGGAGCAGCCACTTCGCCAGTCCGGCGGCCAGCGCCGCGGCGGCCAACGCCGGGAGCGCGACGCGCGCCGGAAGGAGCCGCCAGACGCCCGCGAGCGCGGGCGCCAGCGCGATTCCCACCAGGATCCAGGGCTTGGCGGAAACCCGCAGCGCCTTGAAAGTCCGGTAGCGGGCCACGTCCAGCGCTTTCATCAGGAGGTCCAGGTCCGGGCTGGCGGCCGCCTCGCAGGCGAGTTTCTCAATGGAGCGAAATCGCCAGCCGGCGGTCCCGGAAGCGATGGGGAAGCCGGCGAACCCGGAATGGAACCGCTCGGCCGTCATGCGGTAGCCGCTCAGCATGAGCGCGTCGGCTTCCACGTCGCTGAACGCGTCGAGATCGGTGCGAATGCCGGCCAGCGCGGTTTGCACGTCCCTGCGAATGCCGTAGGTGGTGAGTACGCGTTTCGGCGCGGGCGTGGACGGGTCGGGGCAGCCCAGCCAATCGACCGGGCCGGCGCCCAGGTCCTGGTTCAAATGCACGTAAGCGAAGCCGCGCAGCAGGCCGGCCTGTTGAAGGGCGTCGAGAAGCCGATACTGCTCCTGGCGGCAGCGCGTCTGCAAGACCGAGACTGAGCGCAGCGCCACGCCCACGGCGGCGGCATCCGGCCGCTTCTTGGCGCCGATTTCGCCGCCGGCGTCGCTCACCAGCGGAACCGTGCAATCCTGCTCGAGCAAGCCGGACACGCCCTGGTTGTCGAACAGCCCGCCATCGACCAGCTCGGTCAGATGGCCGCCCTCGTACAGGCGGTCGAGCGCCAGCGGATCGAACAGGCCGGGGACGCAGGCCGAGGCGGCCACCGCAAGGCCCAGCCGCAACCGGCGAAATGCCGGCGGCGCGTCATCGTAGTACATACGGCGGAGCCGGCCGTTTCCGTCGATCCGGCCATCGGCGCCTCGGGCCGGCGGCTCGCCCATGAAGGTGGCCGTAAACTGCCAGTTGTGGCCGGTGTTCAATGTGGTGGCGTTCAGGATCAGAATGGGAACCTTGTGTCCGCGGCGCCAGTTGTCGTAACGGGGATCGAACCGCTCGCCCGCGGGGGTCCCGGCGGGCGCGATCAGCAGATCCTGGATGCAGCGCCCGCGCGCGTCGCATTTCTCGCCGTCGATGCGCGAGTACAACTCGCGCTCGTAGAGATCCGCCATGCGTTCGGTCGTGGAGGCTCCGCGCGCCAATGCCTTCCAGTTGCTGCCGGGTTCGAGCAGCATGCGCGTGCGGAGATTGCGCTGCGCGCCCGCGAGAAAGCCGGCCTCGACATTCTTCACGACGTTCAGGTAGTCCTGGCGGGAGATCTCGCCGTCGGGTTTGGCTTCGAGCAGGCGCTGGAGTTCCAGGTAGTAGTAAACGCCTACGAGCGAGCCGCCCGAGACGCAGGAGACGACCTCCACGTGGCGCAGCATGTCGAGTTCCGCGAGCCGGGCGAGGACGCCGATATGGAAGAGGGAAGCGCGGAATCCGCCTCCCGAGAGGGCCAGCCCCACTTTGCCGAGCGAGAACGTGGCGGCCGCCGCGGCGCCGCCGCCGAGCAGGTCGCGGAGGACGGCGAATCCGGGGGCCTCGGCGATGCGCTCGAAGGGGATCTCATCCTCTTCGGCTCGGAGCCTGACGATTTCGGCGATCTGCCGGGCGGTGGATTCCAGCCGCCAGTTCTCCGGCCGGCGGGCGGCGGCGCGCGCGATTGCGGCGCGGGCCTCGGAGTAGCGGCGCAGGCCGAGGCAGGCTTCGCACAAGGAACACGCAAAGCGCCATTGGCCGGCAAGAGCCGGGTCCTTGCGCGCCATTTCCGCCAGAGTGTCCGCGACGCGGGCGCGAATGACGGCGGCCTCCCGCCGGAGTGGCGCGGACGGTCGTTCTTCGTCGTCTGCGTCGGCAAGCCACGGAAAACGGTGGCCTGCCCCACTATCCGGTTGTTTCCTGGACACTGAACCGGCGCCGGCCAGCAGATCCAGGACGAAGGCGGCATTGAGAGCGGCATAGCCGCGGTCCGGTTCGATTCCCAATTCCGACCCGGCGCGATAGTACCGGAGGGCCTTTTCGAGGTGTTCCCGCTGGCCGCGGGCCTGCCAGCGCCGCTTGTGAATGCCGCCCAGGATGCCCAGGATTTCCTGGCGTTCGGCGGGCGCCGGCGCGGCGCCGTCAAGCAGAGCCAGAAGCATCGCCTCGGCTTCGCTCAGGCGGCCGTCGAGCGGGAGGTCGGGGTCTTTGTACGTGGTGAGCGCCAGCTTGATTTCGACTTCGGTCCGGAGTCCGGCGCGAGGCTGAGCGGAAAGCAGGCCCAGCAAGATGGCATAGATGCGCCGGGCGTGGCCGAGATCGTTCCTGTCGCACAGGCTTTGCGCGAGCGAGAAAAGGTCTTCGACGGAGCGATCGCGGCGTCCCGCAATGATCTCCCGCGCCAGCTTCACCCGGTCGTCGTCCATCAGGCGCATGGAGGCCTCGGATTCTGTTTAAGCGATGACATACTCCCCGCTTTGAGGCTAGCAGGACGACGTGCGAGCGCCCGCCGGCATCAGGCAGTAAGTGGTTTAGTTACAGTTAGATAGGAATTATAAAGTTGCTGTGAACGAAAAAATGGCGGCGCTTCGCTCTACCCCGCGTCTCCAGACATTCCGACAAAACAAGGCTGACGCGGTGGGAAACTTAAACTCAAGTCGGAGTTCGAGCACCCATCCAAGGTTCCTGGGGTCCAGCGGGACTCCGGGTTTGAAGTTCGTCAACGGCCCTATATATGGCGGGCGAGTTTCGACCGGGAAAGCGCCGAACCGGTTCAGTGACGGCCTTCCAGCTCAGGAGATATCGGGCGCTACCGGCGCAAGGAGAGGCCTATCGCGGCGCCGCCGAGCCCAAGCGCGGCAGCAATGCCTCCGAATAAAGGAATTGAGATCAACAGGTCTTCCCAAGCCGGCAAGCGCCCTGTGGAAGGCGGGAAATGCGCGTAGCTGATAGCAAGCAGCACATTAAAGTCGAGAATGCCGACCAGGGCGGCCAAAACACTGACGGATGCCCTACTGCCTCCGCCAAAGGCCGTGATGCCGCCTGCTACAACCGGCGCAAGTATTTGAAGGAGGTATACCCAGTCCCCTCCGCCCCCACCGCTTAGGTATCGGGCGCAGAGGACGAACGCCACAAGCCAGTAGGCCAGGAACAGGGCTACCGAAACCCAATGCCGAATCAAACTCCGGAGCCAGTCGCGCATGCACGCCTCCCGATCCAAGTGTAGTCTTAAACCATGGAAACTCAATCTGAAAATCTTTGCAAGCGCCACGTGCGAATTGGACGCCGGTGGACGTCGCACGCGGCTTCCCCAAACGGCTGAGAAACGTGCTTCCTTTCCTTTGACCGTGCCCCGCGCGAAGTGGCCCGCCTTCGGCCTTCCATTCGAGCGCGTGGCCTCCGACGCGGAGAAGTGCTGGTTCCGGCCGAAACAGTGGCTTTCCGCCGGCTGAGACCGGTCCGAAGGCAGCGAACCCGCGCGGAACGTCTCCAGCCGCTGCGCCCGGCGAGACGCCCAATCGCCACCGGAGAGGGAGTCTGCGGAAACGCACCGCAACGCCGTCGGTGGACACGGCCGCGCCCACGGCGATGGCGCCCCCGCGGGCTTCCCACACGGCCTTGACGAGAGTGACCTGCCCTTCGGGGCTCAGTCCCTCGATGCGAACCATGATGACCGAAGGACTCGCCGAGAGCGCCAGCGCGAGATGCGTGTGGAAATCGTGATCGAGGGTGACGCACGCCATCCCGCGCTGCCGTGCAAACTCCGGAATGTCGGAATCGTCGGCTCGGTGCAGACCCGCTTCTCCGACATGTAGAGCCTCCCACCCTTCCGCCCGCAACAGCTTCGCCGCCCTTGGCGCAAGGCCCTGGTCAAGCAGGACCCTCCTGATGCCACCCGGTTCAGCTCGATCTGCTTCTCATGGCTGAAGGCTGACGGCTGAAAGCTGACAGCTATGCTTTACAGCAGATCCTCGCGCTGGAGTTTTTCCAGGGCTTTCACCACGTCGCCGACCTGCTGGGCGCGGTCGCGGCTGGCGACCAGGAGGGCATCGGGGGTGTCTACCACGATCAGGTTCGTGACGCCGAGTAGGGCCACCATCTTGGAGCCGGCGTCGACGAAATTGTGGTGCGAGTCCATAAACAACGCATGGGGGCCGGCGGCGTTGCCGCGGCCATCGCGGGAGAGCAGCTCGTAGACGGCGTTCCAGCTTCCGATGTCGTTCCAGCCGAAGTCGCGGGCCGGGATGCCGGCGACGTTCTCGGCCTTCTCCATGACGGCGTAGTCGATGGAGATGTTCTCGCACAGGGCAAAAGAACGCTTCAGCGCCGGCGCGAAATCGGGGTCGTTGAAGGGCGGCAGGGCCGCCAGAACGGTAGCGGTCTTGGGGAGGCGGCGGCGCAGCTCGCCGAGCAGGACGTCCGCGCGCCAGAAGAACATGCCGGAGTTCCAATAGAAATTACCGGCCGCCACGTAACGGCGCGCCTTGGCCGGATCGGGTTTCTCATGGAACCGGCGGACGGGAACCGGGCGCCTGGCGCCGGGCTCGGCGCCGCGGGGAAACTCGATGTAGCCGTAGCCGGTTTCCGCCCACCGGGGCCGGACGCCGACCACCATCAGCTTGCCCGCCTCGGCGCCTTTCAATGCGGCCCGCACCGCGGCGCGGTAGCCGGCCGGCTTGCTTACCACGTGGTCGGATGGAAAGACGCCCATGACCGCGTCGGGGTCGATGGAGCGCAGAATGTGCGCCGCCAAGCCGATGGCCGGGGCGGTGTTTCGCTGCGCCGGCTCGGACAGGATCTGTCCTTCCGGAACCTCCGGGAGCTGGCCGACAATCGTGTCGCGCAGGTGGTCGTTGGTGAGGACCCAGATCCGCTCGGGGGGGATCAGGGGCGCCAGACGTTCCACCGCGGCCTGGATCAGCGAACGCCGGCCCACCACGTTGAGCACCTGCTTGGCGGAGCGCCTGCGGCTCCGGGGCCAGAAGCGCGTGCCGCGCCCGCCCGCCAGTATGAGGCCGTAGTGGTGAGAGTTCATCGGTCTAGCGGATAGCCGCGAATCGGCCGGAAGGTCCGCTTCCAGCGCGTCTTGGTTGGGAAATGCTCCAGCAGGTCGAGAAAGTGCTTGAACGTCAGCCCGGGGTTCGACAGGTCTTCGGTCGAGGCGTCGTAAGACCAGTAGACGATCAGCGGCTTGCCGATAATGTTGTCGCGCGGCACGAATCCCCAGTACCGGCTGTCGAGCGAAAAATCCCGGTTGTCGCCCATGGCGAAGTAACATTTCTCGGGCACCACGACTTCGCCGCCGGCCCGGTGGTTGACCAGCATGTCGTGGGCGCTGTCCGAGACGGGCGCGTCGGGGTCGCTGGGGAAATTGTCGCGGTAGGAATCGATGTAGCCGGTCTTGTGGTAGACGTACGGCTCGCGAACGGATTTCCCGTTGAGGACCACTTGCTTATTCTCCAGGTGGATGCGGTCGCCGGGCAGCCCGATGACGCGCTTCACGAACGTCTGCTGGATATCCGCGGGGTAGCGGAAGACGATGATGTCCCCGCGCCGGATCTCGTCGTAAGGCAGAAGGTGCTTGGTAATTGGGCCCGCCGGCGCGTAGGAGAGCTTGTCCACCAGCACGTGATCGCCAATCAGCAGAGTGTCTTCCATGGAGCCGGTGGGGATGACGAAGGCCTGCACCAGGGTGGTGGTGCCGAACAGGAGCAAGACAAGGGTCACGATCCATTCGGCCAGGAAGCCGCGCGGCGGATGGGACCCGGAGGACTCCGGGATCTGGGCGCCCTCGGCCTCGGCTACGATGGCGCCGTCGCTGCCCGCGGATACGTCGTTTGGACTCACAGATCTTCATTCTAGCGGAAAGCCTGCTATTCTGTTTTGAGACTCCAGGTCCTTCGCTTTGAAAGCCGCCACCGCCAGTTTCGCGAGAGACGCCGCCGCTGCGCGCCGCCTTTCCATTGTGCTGGTATGCTGTTGCACCCTCTCGGGAGCGGCGGCCCAGGTCCTGATGAAGGTCGCAATGGCGAGTTTCGCCCCGAACCTCGTGGCCATCGTCACCAATTGGATGCTGATGGCGGGATACGCGCTCTACGGGCTCAATACGCTGCTGATGGTGCTGGCCCTGAGGGAGGGCGAGCTTTCCATGCTGTACCCGATCATCGCGCTGACCTACGTCTGGGTCACGCTGCTTTCCTACACGCTGCTCCGCGAGCCGCCGAACGCGTTCAAGAACGTCGGCATCGCGCTGATTGTGATCGGGGTGGCGGTTCTGGGACGGGGCGAAAAGAAGTGACGCCCGTTTTGCTCCGCTCGATGGCGCTGGTATTGGCGGCGTCGGTGGTGGGTTCCTTCGGCGCGGTTTTTCTGAAATTCGGGGCCGCCAGGGTCACCAGGAATCCGCTCAGCTTTCTCAATTCCCGGCTCGCGCTGGGCGTGGCGCTGTATCTCGGTTCCTCGGTGTTCTATTTCCTGGGAATACGCGGAGGGCAGCTTTCCATTCTCTACCCGCTGGTCTCCTTGGGGTATATATGGACCCTGGTTTGGGCGCGAATCTTCTTCCATGAGGCGCTCACGCGGCAGAAGTTCCTGGGCCTGGGGCTGATCCTGCTGGGAGTGGTGCTGGTGGGCATGGGCGCGAAGTAGGCCCGCCACGTGCTTGCGACTACTTGCCGGGCCGCGGCCGTTAAGGAGCGGCGGCCGGCTTTGGTCATAGCGGAGCGGGCCGCGGAGCCCGCTCCGGGCCTCTCGGCGAATTGCGGCTACGGCTGGGCCGATGTGGCGCGCGTTCGACAGTGTGCCGGGCGGTCCACAATGCGGCAAGGCCGCGCGATGAGGCAGAATAGAAGGAAAGCGAGTGAAGTCGTGGCGCGGGCGATGGTCTTTTTCCGTCTGCGTTTGTTTGCGATCCGGCAGGCCGCAAACGACAATGGCCTGCCCCACTGCGTCGAATGAGGTGTACGTGAAGAGTCTTCTGTCCGGCTTTGCCTGTGCATGTCTGGTTTGGTTCTGCGGCGCCGCGCCGGCGGGCGCGCAACAGCCGGCCGCGCCCCCGGCGGCGGGGGCCCCCGGGACGCCGGATCGCCAGAACCCGCCTGGCCCGGACGGGTCGTCCCAAGAGCCGGAATCCAGTATCGCCTTGCCGCTGAAGGTTCCGGAGCTGCCGGCGATCCCCGACGTACGCATGCCCGGAGAGCGTGGCTTTTGGGTGGGATTCAACGCCTGGGTCGCCAACCCCAGCCCCAATGTGGAGAAGGGGTCGGATCAGTATCAGTACTTGGGGAACCTCCCCTTGACGGGCAAGCCGAGATTGTTCAACAACAGCTTCGACGGAGGCGTGGCGCTCGGGCTGCATAACGTACTCCGGTTTTCTTACATGCAGAGCAGGGCGACCAACGCCGAGCTGGCACCCACGCAAATCGGGATATTCACGCAGGTGTACCTTATGGGGGATTATCTGGTGACGGACTACCGAATGAAGAGCCTCAAGCTTTCGTTCGATTACCTGTCATGGCCCTATCCGGTGAAGACCAGCCGATTCCGCGTGAAGACGCTCTGGCAGTTTCAGTACATGCAGATCCGCACCGGTATCGACGCGCCCTACGTGCCGGTCACGGACTCGTCGGGGAACCCCCTGCTCGACGCGCAAGGCAACTACCTGAGCTTTGCAACCCAGGAAACGAAACACTTCTACCTGCCGGAGGTTGGCTTGGAACTTCAGGAGTGGGTCCTGCCGCGTTTCCGGCTGGAAGCGAGCGCGTCGGGGTTTTCCATCCCGCATCATCAGAATAGTTGGGAATACGAAACCAGCGCCAACCTGCGGATCGGCCACGTCGAACTCCGCGTTGGCATGCGCGGGTATCACTTCCGGACGTCGGGCCAGCAGGATTTCTGGATCAAGGGCACCATGAACGGCCCTTTCATCGGACTGCGCCTCTATTCCGACCAGATGCGCTGAGCGGGCCGCCGGCCAGCGCGGCGACCTCGTCCGCGGCCAGCTTTCTCCACTTCCCGATGGGCAGATCGCCGATGCGAAGCGGCCCAATGGCGGTGCGGACCAGCTTCAAGACCCTGCTATCGACCGCTTCCAGCATTCGCCGGACCTGCCGGTTGCGTCCCTCGGTGATGGTCATTTCCAGATGGGTGTGTCTGGCCCCATCGCGCAGACGACGGACCAGGGCCGGGCGCGTGGGTCCATCGCTCAACTCCACGCCCTGGCGCAGGCGTTCGATCCGATCGTCGGTCAGCAAGGTTGCGGCTTTGATCTGGTAGGTTTTGGGGACCTCGCGATCGGGATTCGAGATGCGCTCCGCGAACGCCGTATCGTTGGTCATCAGCAGAAGGCCGCTGGTGTCCAAGTCCAGCCTTCCGACCGGAAAGAGCCAGATGCCGGCCCCGGCGATCAGATCGTAGACCGTGGGCCGGTCGCCGGGGTCGCGGTACGTGGTCAAGTAGCCCTTCGGTTTGTACAGAAGAACATAGGCCTTGGATGCGGCCCGGAGCGGCTTTCCGTCCAGCGTGACGCGGTCCCGATCGAGGTCCACCCAATGGTCCGGGTTCCGGACGGTTTTTCCGTTCACCCGTACTCTCCCAGCGCCAATCCAGCTTCGCGCGTCGGTTCGAGACCCGAAACCAGCCTTGGAAAATACTCGTTCCAAAGTCTTTAACGGACGGCTTTGGGGACGCTTGGCTTTTTCCGGCATATCGTAACGGGGTGGAGCCGTACCAGTACTAATGTTACATTAGAAAGGGGATTAGTAAGACGGGTACAATTCTTATCCGTGGCGCCCGCCAACTGCTCACGCTGCGCGGGCCTCGGGGGCCCCGCTGTGGGGCCGCGCTGAACGAACTCGGCCTGATTCAGGACGGATCGCTGCTGATCAAGGACGGCGTGCTGGTGGAAGTAGGCCCGACGCGCCGGGTGGAGAATCTCGCCGAAGCCCGCAAGGCGGTCGAGATCAACGCGGCCGGGCGAGTGGTCATGCCGGGATTCGTCGACAGCCACACGCACCTGGCGTTTCCGCCGCCGGCATCGGGCGAACTCGGGACCGAGGGAGCCGCGCGCGCGCTCCGCGCCACCAACGGCCAGCGCCTCGAGACGCGCGCCCGCGGCTACCTGCAGGCGATGGCGCGCCACGGTACGACCACGGTGGAAGTCAAGACCGGGTGCGGTCCCGACGAGAGCGCCGAGCTGAAGATTCTGCGCGTCCTTTCAGCCTTGGAACGGGACCCGCTGGAGGTGGTCCCGACCTTCCTGTTCCGGCTGCCGCCCGTGAGCGGCAACGGGTTCCATGCCGAGGCGGACTGGGTATTCAGGGAGCTGATGCCGAAGATCCGCCGCCGGCGCCTGGCGCGGTTCGCCGACATTGCGTGGGAAGGCGATCCGGAGCGGCTCGATTGCCTGGTCCGTTGCCTGGAAGTGGCTCGCACGCTTGGCTTCGCGAGCAAAGTGCACGCCGACCTGCCTGGCTCGCAGGCGGCCGTCACCGCGGCCGTAGGCCATTTCGCCTCGACCATCGATCACCTCGAGCACGCCCATCCTTCCGAGGCATGCCTGCTGGCGGGTTCCTGCACCATGGCAACCCTGCTGCCCTGCGTCTCGTTCCACAGCGGGGCGGGGAATGCGCCCGCGCGGGCGCTGATCGATGCGGGCGTGGCGGTGGCCCTGGCCACCAACTTCAACCCGGCTCACACGCCCACGCTGAACATGCAAACGGTGGTCGCGCTGGCCTGCCTGCGAATGGCCATGACGCCGGCGGAGGCCATCTGCGCGGCTACCATCAACGGCGCCCACGCGCTGGGGCGCGCCGACCGCACGGGTTCTCTGGAGCCGGGGAAGACCGCGGACCTGTTGCTCCTGGATGTCTCCGACTACCGGGAGCTGGCGCGCCGCTTCGGAACGAACCTGGTTCACATGACCATGAAGCGCGGCGAGTTCATTTACAAGGAAGGCGCGGTGGCGCGGCGCGAGGACCGGCGGCACAACCCACCGGTGGGGCAGTCCGCCGGGCCCGCCGTGGCGCCGGATTCGTCTCGATCCCTGCTTCGACGGTAATACCGCAACGCCGCCGCTCCGGCGGCAAGTCCGCGCCCGCGCTCCTACCGATGCTCGATCCGAGGTAAACCTGCTACAACAGTGGAGTACCGTCATTTTGAGACACGGAGGCTCGATTCTCATGAAATGGTTACGACTTTGCGCCGCCGCGCTGGCCTGCGTGGCCGCGGCGGGCGCCCAGGGCCTGACCGGCCGCTGGGAGGCGCGGATGTACCAGGTGGATGAGGGCCGCAAGATGGTCCTGGCGTTGACCCAGCAAGGCGGCGCGGTCACCGGCTACATGTTGCAGCCGAACAGCCCGGGCGTTCCCCTCCTGGAGGGCGCCGTCACTGGCAACGCCTTGACGTTCGCCATCGAACGTCCCGGCCGGGGCGCTCGTGGAGCCACAACCCCGCCCGCTCCGGTCCGCACCGCGTACAGCGCCGTTCTGCAGGGCGACAAGCTCCTGTTGACCATGCCCGCCGGCCGCGGGGGAATGCTGAACCCGATGGAATTCACGCGCGTCTCCACGGAAGCGCCCAAGCCGCTGCCTCCGCCCGAGCCGAGAACCACGCTCACCTCCTACAATCCGGTCCCCGACAATGGCCTCGCGAAGACGCCGCCGATGGGTTGGAACAGTTGGAACAAGTTCGCCGGGCGAGTGACCGACAAGGACGTGCGCGGGATGGCCGATGCCATGGCCGGAAACGGCATGAAGGCGGCCGGCTACGCGTATATCAACATCGACGATACCTGGGAGCTCGACCACGACGCGAAAGGCAACATCCGGACCAATTCGAAGTTCCCGGACATGAAGGCCCTGGCCGCCTACGTTCACGGCAAGGGGCTGAAGCTGGGGATCTACTCGTCGCCCGGACCGTTCACGTGCGCCGGCTATGAAGGCAGCTTCAACCACGAGGTGCGGGACGCCAGGCAGTACGCCGCGTGGGGCATCGATTACCTGAAGTACGACTGGTGCAGCGCCAGCAACGTGTACGACAACACCTCCATGACCCAGCAGGCCGCTTACGCCAAAATGGGCTTAGCGCTGCTCAAGTCCGGAAGGAAGATCCTCTACAGCCTTTGCCAGTACGGCCAGAATGACGTCGGCTCGTGGGGCGCCAAGGTGGGAGGCAACGTGTGGCGCACCACCGGCGACATCGGCGACCGGTGGCAATCCATGATGGACATCGGCTTCAACCAGCAGGTGGGGCGCGAGAAATTCGCGGGTCCCGGCCATTGGAACGACCCGGACATGCTGGAAATCGGCAACGGCGGCATGACCGGGACGGAGTACCGGACGCACATGAGCTTGTGGTGCCTCCTCTCCGCCGCGCTGCTGGCCGGCAACGACCTGCGCGACATGAAGCCGGAGATCCTGGAAATCCTGACCAATAAGGAAGTCATCGCGGTGGACCAGGACAAGCTCGGCAAGCAGGCTGTGCGCGTGTCTCCGCCCGTTCCCGCCGACGAGGCCGCCACCATCAGCGTCAAAGAAGGGCGCAGCGCGACCGGAGGAGAGCTTCAGGTTTTCGCGCGCCCGCTGGCCGATGGCGGCCATGCCGTGGGCCTGTTCAACCTCGGCGCCGCCAGCGCCAAAGTGACCGCCAGGTGGAGCGACGTCGGAATCAAGGGATCGCACAAGGTGCGGGATCTCTGGGCCCATGCCGACCGCGGCGCTTTCGACAACGAGTTCAGCGCCGAGGTCCCCTCCCACGGCGTGGTGATGATCAAGATCGCCAAGTGAAGCCGTTGTGGCGCACGCTTTAGCGCAATGCCACTTAGTTCTCGGAGGCTGCCAATCCGGCGGAGGTCGTGGGGCAGGCTTTTCAGCCTGCGGACCCGCTTTCCAGCGGGTCCAGCCGGCCGGAAGGCCGGCTTGCGGGCAGGATTGCCCGCCCCACGATCC